>DXXH01000050.1:13469-19555 GCA_019416395.1 Clostridiales bacterium | reverse complement strand
CCTGCCATCCGGAATTTTCCTACGCCCAGCAGGCCATGAAATTGTCCAGCGCGGATTATCTGTTAAAGCCTCTGGACTTAACCCAGCTGACCCAAGGGCTTTCCCGTTGCGCGGAGCTTTTAAAGCAGAACCTGGCGGCGCAAGATTACTTGCAAAACCAAGAGAAAATGCGGGATCTGCTGTTTCAAGACTTGATGCAAGGGGATTTTTTTGGCAAACGGGAAGAGCTGGCCCGGCAAATGCAGGCTCTCCGCTTGAACTACGACGAAGGGGAAACCCTGTTGTCCCTCTATTTCCGAATGGATTCTTCCATGAGCAGAGGCAGGGAAGGACGGGCATTGGCGCGGAAAACCGTCCTGCTCAATGTGGTGCAGGATATCCTATTTGACTTTAAGACAAGGCCCTTGGCTTTTTTCCCGGAAGAAGAAGCTTTTTTCATCGCCTTCCAGACAAAGGATCTCCCGGATTCTTTGAGCAATTTTTACGACGTCCGTCTGAAACGGCTTCTCACCAGCAGCCACGATCTGCTCCACCTTCCCATGGCTTGTTTTGTGGGGCTGCCTGTTTCTTTTTGGGAACTCCCCAGAACCTGTCAGAATCTTCGGGAAAAATGCGGCCAATTTTTCGCCAGATGGGGAGCGGTTTGCCTGCCCACCACCCAAACGGTCCCCAGCAAAATCTGGCCGGACATTCAGGACTCCGATTGGCGTTTGATGCTGGAACACGGTTCCCTATCCCGCCTGCGCCGGGAAATCACTTCCTACTGCCAGGAATTGCTGGAACGGGAACTTGTCCCCGCCGGGGAAGTATTCCTTTTTTCCCAAAAGCTGATCCGTCAAGTCACACGCTATTTACAGGAAGGCCATTTGAATTTGGAAGAAACTCTCTCAGAGGAACAGCAACAAAAGCTTTTGATGAAAGACGGCTTTTTTCTGGAAGACCTGGTAAAATCAGTAAACGATCTGCTGGATAAATTGCAGCAGGGCCAAGCCCAGCAGCAGGAAGGAATGCTGGTAATCCAGCGAATCTGTAAATACATCTCGGCTCACGTGGAAGAGGATTTAGACCGTCAGACTTTGGCCAGAACCTTTGGTTTAAGCCCGGAGCACTTATCCCGATTGTTCCACCAGGAAACCGGATGTTCTTTGGTTTCCTTTCTCACAAAAACAAAATTGGAGTTTTGCCGCCACATGTTCCAAACGACCCAGTGTTCCGTGCGCCAAGCCGCTGAACGAGTGGGCTACACCAATTTTTCCTACTTTTCCAAATTATTCCGGGAATATTATGGCTGCACGCCTCAGCAATATAAGGAACAGCTGGACCAGGCCCCGCGGGATAAAAACTCCTGAGCAGGCTTCTTGCCCATGGCTTTGAATCTATGGGGGAGTGATTTTAGAAAAATTGAATTTAGAATCCCATTCCCCAATCAGGTGTTTCTCAAGGTACTACCCAGATCAGATCAAAAAGACTTTTTTCCACATATAGATCTCCTATAAAACAGAATTTTTTTCTTGGTACAACCCACCTATCCTCTCTTTTTCCTGTTGCTATCTCCCAGAATTTCACGAAACTATTATCATTTTTAAATCTATAAAAATTTTATAGAAAAGTTGAAACAAATCCAGAGATATGCTAAACTATTTTTATAAAAAGCGCTTGGACCGGGCTGGAACACCCAACTATTCGGGGTATGGTCCAGATTCCGGAAAAGTCCCAAAAGGAGGAATTGGACCATGAAAAAACGCGTGCTGCCTTTGCTGTTGGCGACTCTCCTGATTTTGGGCTGCTTTCCCCTGGAAGCGTCAGCGACAAGCTATCCTGGTAACTGGTGGGAGTGGAGTCAAAAATATTCCAGCTATTCCACGGTGAAAAGCGGCGGCTGCCGCATGGTCGCCCAAGCCAAGCTGTTGAAGGAGTCCGGCGCCATTACGGACCCTTCCTTCAACCCGGACGTTTACTTCCAATGGATGGCCAACAATGGGTACGTGGTCAGCATCAACAGTGTGGCAGAATACAGCCCCACAGGAAAGGGTATGATCCAATACGCTGCGGAACATGGCGTCACGATCCGCAGAATCGTCAGCGGCCAATCGATTCGGGGAATGTCCCTAGAGTCCCAAAAAAGCCTGATCATGAGCTACATCAACCAAGGCTACTATGTCATTGTGGACGGGGACAATCAATCTGACCACCAGACCTATGTCATGTCCTACAATTCCAAATATTACGGCTACCCGGAAATTTCCGATTCCGGCAGCGGTATCAGCAATACCTGCAAAGCCTATACCGGCTATTATTCCGTGAGCACTTCCTCAGGGTTGGTCAATTATCCTTTTTCGTCCCTGTACGTTTACCAGGTGTCCCAGGCCCCTGTCAACGTACCTGTGTCCGTCTCCGTCACCACCGGGGAAGCCTCTAATATCACCGATACCAGCGCCACGCTCCATGTGACCGCTCAGGCTACCGGAACCAGCCTCAACTATGTGGGAATCCGCTTGGGCGAGAGTACCAACAACATGAGGATTGTAGGCTACCAGGCCAACCTTAACACCAGCGCGTCCCTGGACTTCAACACCCAAGATTCGGGCACTCTCTTGGAACCGGGCCATATGTATTATTACCAGGCTTTTGCCACCACCAACGAAGGAGCTTATAAAGGAGAAACAAAAACATTTTGGACGAACATGACCATTGACATGGACGATCCCACCATGACCCTCTCCTACGATGCCAACGGCGGCACTGGCAGCCCCTCGGAGCAGTCCCTGTATTCCTCACAGAATGGGGGCCAGTACACCTTTACCATCTCTTCCACCGTACCCACCCGGGAAGGGTACCAGTTTTTGGGCTGGGCAGAATCCCCTACCGCCACGTCTGCTGGGTATCAGCCAGGGGATTCCATCACTTTATCCGCCAGCGCCACCCTGTACGCTGTTTGGCAGGCGGAGCCGGCCGTGGATCTGGTGGAGATCGATTATAATAACCAATCCATCGCCGTCACAACGGGAATGCAGTGGACGGATGATCCGGATTCCTCTTCCTATACCACAGCCCTGTGGGACGAAGATCTGATCATTCACGACCGGGACCAGGCTTCCTACGGTATATATTTTGGAAACACCCTGTACTTCCGGGATTTTGTGGACGGCGCCTACACCTCTTGGCAAAAACTGGAGATTCCCAACCGCCCAGCGGCGCCCTCAAACGTGGTAGGGACTTTCGGGAAAATCACAGGGGTCACATCCCAGATGGAATACCGGTCTTCCGGAGAAAGCCAGTGGAAAACTTGTCCCCAGGGTGAGATCACCGGGCTGACTTCCGGCACCTATCAGGTGAGGACCAAAAGTACAGCCACCACCTTCGCCAGCCTGCCTGCCACTGTGCAGGTTCCCGCTAGCGGGACCTTCTCTGACGTGGATCCTCAGGCCTGGTATCAGGAAGCTGTGGAATTTGTGTCCCAGAAGGGGATCATGAATGGTGTTGGCGCGGGGATTTTCCAGCCCCTGGCCACATTGGATCGTTCCCAGGCCGTGCAGATCCTCTACAACCTGGAAGGTAAACCTGCCGTCACAGGCAGTTCTGGCTTCCACGATGTGTCCGGCTGGTATGAGGACGCAGTGGTCTGGGCTTCCCAAAACCAGATCGTTTCCGGCGTGGGGAACGGCCGTTTCGCTCCCCAGGATCAAGTTACCCGAGAACAGTTCGCCCAGATGCTCTTTAACTACGCCAAATGGAAAGGCTACAACACCGCCCACCGGACAGACCTGATTTCCCGTTACCCCGATGGAAGCACCGTCAGCTCTTGGGCAAAAGATGCTGTCAGTTGGGCCAATCAAATGGGCCTGATCAATGGCAGTGATGGAAAAATCCTCCCCGCCCATACAGCGTCCCGGGCCCAGGTGGCAAGCATCTTGAAAGGCTTTTGGGAATCGGTCGTTTTTTAAAAAGAGTCTTTCCCCCAAGGTTCTGCCGTAAAATTTCCTGTGTGTCCGCAACCACAGGACCTACCTTTTCCGTTTTCAAAAGGGCCATCTGTCCCGGCAACATTCTGGAAACGGCACCAGGCCGTTTATCCTATCCCAAAACACACTGCCCTGTAAACCGGTCCCTCTTGGAGCGATTCTCGCCCGGAAAGGACCGGTTTTTCCGTATCCCATCTGCCCTTTTCAGCCAAATAAGGTTTCATTCTCTACCCATGTTCCAGATTCTCATGAATCGATTCCCCATCAGCGGGGAATCAGGGTATTTTGTAACAGGATCCCCCTGCTTTTCCAGAATCCATGGATTGCGCACTTGAGGGCCTTAGATTCCTGTGTTATAATAAGTTTTGTATGACAAGCCTGTGGTTTTCCAGCAAGGAATCCCATCCCCTGGGGACAGCCCCCACAGAGGCCGCCTGCCCAAAGGCTCCCACGGGACGCAGGCTGGATCCTTTTAAAGGTCCCGGGCTATTCCCCCAGTGAATGCAGGGGAAAACTGCTTCTTTTGTTTGGCGCACCTGCCATGGAAAATGGTGCGCCATCCCAAGCGTTGCCCAACCGGTTGGGCAAAACCCTATCCAACCCCATAAACGTTTGTACTCAAATTCTGGGATCACGCCGGGAAACTGCCGGATACCGCTTCCCCGGCCCGCCTTTGCGACACCTATGGGCGTAACTTGGGCGTAACCTTCCAAGGCAACCGACGGAATCCCCGAATTTTCCTGACTTTTTCTAAGGAGATGTGGAACAACATGAAATTAGGTATCGTGGGACTGCCCAACGTGGGCAAGAGCACTTTGTTCAACGCCATCACCAATGCCGGCGCCCAGTCGGCCAACTACCCCTTCTGCACCATCGAGCCCAATGTGGGCGTGGTTGCCGTGCCGGACAAACGTCTGGACAAGCTGGCGGAAATGTATGAGCCGGAAAAGTTCACCCCGGCCACCATCGAGTTTGTGGATATTGCCGGCCTGGTCAAAGGCGCTTCCAAGGGCGAGGGCTTGGGCAACAAGTTCCTGTCCAACATTCGGGAAGTGGACGCCATTGTCCATGTGGTGCGCTGCTTTGAAAATGACGACATCGTCCATGTGGAAGGCAGCATCGATCCCCGCCGGGACATTGAAACCATCGACCTGGAACTGGTGCTCTCCGATTTGGAAGTGCTGGACCGGCGCATCGACAAAACCAAGAAAATGCTGAAGGCCGACAAAAAATACCAGACTGAGCTGGAGTTCCTGGAGCGGGTCCATGACGCTTTAGAGGCTGGAAAATCCGCCCGGAGCGTGGAGTGCACCGAGGAAGAGGCCGAGATCCTTTCCACCGTATCCCTGCTCACCAACAAGCCCATCATCTTCGCCGCCAACATGAGCGAGGACGATTTCCGGGACGGAGTGGAAAACAACAAGTACTTCCAGGTGGTGGAAGAATTCGCCAAGTCCGAGCACGCTGCCGTGTTGCCCATCTGCGCTGAAATCGAGGCGGAAATCTCCGGCATGGAGCCTGAAGAGAAAAAGTTGTTCCTCAGCGACATGGGGTTGGAAGAATCCGGTCTGGACCGGCTGATCACCGCCTGCTATTCCTTGCTGGGGCTGATCTCCTATCTGACCGCCGGAAAACCGGAAGTCCGGGCCTGGACCATCAAAAAGGGTACGAAAGCTCCCCAGGCTGCCGGAAAAATCCATTCCGACTTCGAGCGGGGCTTTATCCGGGCGGAAGTGATTGGCTTTGACGAGCTGATGGAATGCGGTTCCATGACCGTCGCCAAGGAAAAAGGCCTGGTCCGCTCGGAAGGCAAGGATTACGTCATGCAGGACGGGGATATTGTACTGTTCCGGTTCAACGTTTAATCCGCGAAGCGGCGTAAAAGTTTTTCGGGCGCCTTTTTTCAAAAAGGCGCGGCCTAAACAATGGCGCAGCCGTCAACAAACAGCGAACAGGGCATACCAGCTCACAGGGCTGTAGCCCTGTGAGCAACACATTCCGGGGCAAACCCAGTCCCGGACGTTTCCCCGCCAAGCGGCCCGGAAAAATAATCCTAAATTAGAAAAGGGAGATAGCCACACCGCTATCCCCCTTTTTTTATTTCCCTTCCAAGCTTTTTAAATA
>DXXH01000050.1:0-13459 GCA_019416395.1 Clostridiales bacterium | reverse complement strand
CTTGCAATTGATCTTTTCCAAATGCTTTTTCAGCTCTTCAATCCCTTCCAATACGTGAACCCGGTGCTCCTGGAAAATCCGGAGCCGCTCTTCCAAGGTTTCGTCCCCTTCTTCCACCAAGTCAAAATACCGCTTGATATCCTTCAAGGGCATTCCCGTGCTTTTCAAACACAGGGCCATCTCCAGCTGCCCCATGTTCTCCTCTGTGTACACCCGAATCCCGTTTTGCGTCCGCCCCGGGTGAATGATCCCTTCCTTTTCGTAAAACCGAAGGGTATGGGGCTCTATCCCAAAATGAGCCGCTACCTGGGAAATACTGTATCCTTCCATCGCTTTCCCCTTTCCGCCGGATCCCTTCCCGACATTTAAACTTTGCTTTAAGTTTAAGCCCCTGTTTCCTCTTTGTCAACAGGTTTTTCCCCTTGGGTTTCCCCCATTGTATTTTTATACAAATAATTGCCGGAAATACCCGGATAATTCCTTATATACCCCCCTTGAAAACTGGGAAAATAGTTGTATAATGTGTATATTCCCTACAAAGGAAAACCAAACGACCTAAGGAGAGAGAAATCATGAAAAAAATCGCTACACTCTTGGCGGCTCTCATGCTGATGACCGCTGCTTTTGCCGGTTGCGGAAACGATGCCGGCTCTTCCACCGCTGCTGGAACTTCTTCCACTGCCAGCGAATCCTCTGTGGCCCAGGAAAGCTCCACTTCCAGCGAAACTTCTGAGGAAGCTTCCACGGAAGAGACTTCCGGCGACGGGGAAACTTTGGTGATGGCCACCAACGCTTTCTTTGAGCCTTATGAGTACTACGATGAGAACGGCGAAATCGTGGGCATCGACGCTGAAATCGGCAAAGCCATCGCTGACAAGCTGGGCATGGGCTTTGAGATCTCCGACATGGAGTTCGATTCCATTATCCCCGCTCTCCAGAGCGGCAAGGCTTCCATCGGCATGGCGGGCATGACCGTCACCCCCGACCGTGAGGAAAACGTGAACTTCACTCGGACCTACGCCACCGGCGTACAGGTGGTCATCGTGCCTGAGGACAGCGATATCACTTCCATCGACGATTTGGAAGGCAAGAAGATCGGCGTGCAGCAGGGTACTACCGGCGACCTGTAATGCTTCGACACCCCTGAAAACGGCGGCTTCGGCGAAGACGCTGTCACCCGTTACAGCAAGGGTTCCGACGCTGTGATGGCTCTGCTGTCCGGCAAGGTGGATTGCGTGGTTATCGATAACGAGCCTGCCAAAGCCTTTGTGGCAGCCAACGAGGGCCTGAAGATTCTGGATACCGCCTATACCGAGGAAGAGTATGCCATCGCTATCGCCAAGGATAACACCGAGCTTCTGGAGAAGGTGGACACCGCTCTGGGCGAACTCATCGAGGACGGCACCGTCCAGTCCATCATCGACAAGTACATCACCGCTGACTAAACATTCCGCGGAGAGAAAGACCTTGGGGGTTCCACCCCCAAGCCCCCGCCACCTTTGAAAAGGTGGACGAAACTTCCTTTCAAATTCCAGACGGGGGGCTAAAAGCCCCCTGCCTGGAATTTGGGAAAAAGTTTTTGCCCGCTTTTTTCAAAAAGCGGCAGGGCTTGGGACGGAGTCCCAAGGTCTTCCCCCTTTCCGGCAGTTTCTGTGAGGAGGTTGGAGAATGGGAGAATTTTTTAGCTGGTTTGCGGATCAATTCACGCAGACCTTCATCACCGACAACCGTTGGCGGTATTTCACCGACGGCATTTTGGTGACGCTGGAAGTCACCATACTGGCCCTGATCCTGGGCGTGGTAATCGGCATACTGGTCGCTGTGGTACGTTCCGCCCACGACAGCCAGCGGGGTAAGGCACGGGGTCTCAGCCATGTGGTACTGGGTGTCTTAAACTTCATCTGCAAAATTTACCTGACCGTGATCCGGGGTACGCCTACCACGGTACAGCTTTTGATCATGTGGTTCATCATTTTCAAATGGGCCCGGGACGATCAAATGCTGTGGGTAGCGTCCCTGTCCTTTGGCATCAATTCCGGCGCTTATGTGGCGGAGATCGTCCGGTCCGGCATCATGTCCATCGACGCTGGCCAAAGCGAAGCCGGCCGCTCTCTGGGTTTGAATTATGTGCAGACCATGGGGTATATTGTGATTCCCCAGGCTGTGAAAAATATCCTGCCCGCCTTGGGCAATGAGCTGATCACTCTGTTGAAGGAGACCTCTGTGTGCAGCTTCATCGGCTTGACCGACTTGACCAAGGGCGCTATGATCGTCCAAAGCCGCACTTACGCTCCGTTTATGCCCTACATCTCCCTGGCAGTGATCTACCTGGCCATGGTGCTGATCCTCTCGGGGCTTATGAGTTTGCTGGAAAGGAGGCTGCGTGCAAGTGATCGACGTTAAAAATCTGGAAAAATCCTTTGGTGGGCACATGGTCCTCAAAGGGATCAACGAGCACATTTCCAAAGGGGAAAAAGTGGCTGTGATCGGGCCTTCTGGTTCGGGAAAATCCACCTTTCTCCGGTGTCTCAACCTGCTGGAACAGCCTACCGGCGGCACCATCACCTTTGAAGGGGTGGACATCACCGACCCCAAAAACGATATCAACAAGCTCCGCGCCAGAATGGGCATGGTGTTCCAACAGTTCAATCTATTCCCCCATTTGTCCGTAAAAGAAAACATCAAACTGGCTCCTGTGAAGCTGAAGCTGATGACAAAAGCGGAAGCCGACAAGAAAGCCATGGAGCTGCTGGAGCGGGTTGGCTTGCCGGACAAGGCCAACGCCTATCCCAAACAGCTTTCCGGCGGCCAGCAGCAGCGGATCGCCATTGCCCGGGCTTTGGCTATGAATCCGGAGGTTATGCTGTTTGACGAGCCTACTTCCGCTCTGGACCCGGAAATGGTGGGCGAAGTGCTGGAAATCATGAAAGAGCTGGCGGACGACGGCATGACCATGGTGGTGGTCACCCACGAAATGGGCTTTGCCCGCTCCGTTGCCACCCGGGTACTTTTCATGGATCAGGGCGTCATCGCTGAGCAGAATGAGCCGGAAGCCTTTTTCACCAATCCCCAAAATCCCCGTTTAAAAGAATTTCTCTCCAAGGTTTTATAAAATTCCATAGCAAAAAGGAGCTGCCACAGGTTTTGTGACAGCTCCTTTTTATGAAGAATCTGAAACCTACCAAACGAAAAACATGCCCAGCCCTTATATCTCCCGCGGAGCTGGCTAACTCTCCTCGCAATTCATTTTTACCAAACAAAAACGGCAACCGGGAAAATCCCGGCTGCCGCCTTTTTATTTATGAGGAGAGGTTGAAATTAAGGGAAATAACGCTTACTGGCAGTTCTTCTTCAGAGTAGCCAGCTGGTTCTTCAATTCCTCAGGCAGCTTGTCGCCAAACTGCTTGTAGAACTCTTCGATGCCCTCGGCTTCCTTCGCCCAAGCAGCCTTGTCCACTTCCAGAATGGACTTCAGGGTGTCGATGGAGAAGTCGTCCATGCCTTCCAGGTTGATGTCCTCGGCATAAGGCACATAGCCAATAGCGGTCTCCTGAGCGCCAACCTTGCCTTCGCAGCGCTTGAGGATCCACTCCAGCACACGGAAGTTGTCGCCGAAACCGGGCCACATGAAATGGCCTTCCTCGTCCAGACGGAACCAGTTCACGTTGAAGATCTTGGGGGCGTTCTCGCCCAGCTTCTCGCCCATCTCGAACCAATGCTTGAAGTAGTCGCCCATATGATAGCCGCAGAAGGGCAGCATAGCCATAGGATCACGACGCACCACACCCACAGCGCCAGTAGCGGCAGCGGTGGTCTCGGAAGCCATGATGGAGCCTACGAACACGCCGTTGTTCCAATCGCGGGACTGATACACCAGGGGAGTGGTCTGAGCGCGGCGGCCGCCGAAGATGATCGCGGAGATCGGCACACCCTCGCCCTTATCAAACTCGGGGCTGATGCAGGGGCAGTTCTTAGCAGGCGCGGTGAAACGGCTGTTGGGATGAGCGCCCTTCTGATCGGAAGTCTTGCCGTTCCAGGGTTCGCCCTTCCAGTTGAGAGCGTTCTCAGGCGGATTCTTGTCCAGGCCTTCCCACCACACAGTGTTGTCGTCCAGGTTGTGGGCAACGTTGGTGAAGATGGTGCCCTTCTGAGTGGAGATCAAAGCGTTGGGGTTGGACTTCATGTTGGTGCCGGGGGCCACGCCGAAGAAGCCGTTCTCGGGGTTGATGGCATACAGCTTGCCATCGGCGCCCTGACGCATCCAGGCGATATCGTCGCCCACAGTCCAAACCTTGTAGCCCTTGTTCCGATAGCCTTCCGGCGGGATCAGCATGGCCAGGTTGGTCTTGCCGCAAGCAGACGGGAACGCGGCGGACACATACTTGACCTCGCCCTGGGGATTCTCAATGCCCAGGATCAGCATATGCTCGGCCATCCAGCCTTCCTGCTTGCCCAGGTAGGAAGCGATACGCAGAGCGAAGCACTTCTTGCCCAGCAGCACGTTGCCGCCGTAACCGGAGTTCACGCTGATAATATAGTTGTCCTCGGGGAAGTGGCAGATGTACCGCTTCTCCTCGTCAATGTCGCACTTGCAGTGCAGACCCTTGACCCAGTCCTCGCTGTCGCCCAGCACGTCCAGCACAGCCTGTCCAACACGGGTCATGATGGCCATGTTCAGCACAACGTAAATGGAGTCGGTCACTTCCAGGCCGATCTTGGCCAGAGGAGAACCGATGGGACCCATGGAATAGGGGATCACGTACATGGTACGGCCCTTGTAGCTGCCGCGAGCAATGTCGAACAGCATCTTATAGGCGCCCTGGGGCTCCATCCAGTGGTTGGTGGGGCCTGCGTCCTCTTCCTTGCGGGAGCAGATAAAAGTCCGGCCTTCCACACGGGCCACGTCGTTGATGGCAGTGCGGTGCAGATAGCAGCCGGGCAGCTTCTCCTCGTTCAGTTTAATCATTTCGCCAGTCTGGCAGGCCTGCTTGCGCAGCTCTTCCAGCTGTTCCTCGGAACCGTCAATCCACACGACCTCGTCGGGGGTGACCAGCTCCTTCATTTCTTCG
Source organism: Clostridiales bacterium (assembly GCA_019416395.1). Taxonomy (GTDB): domain Bacteria; phylum Bacillota; class Clostridia; order Oscillospirales; family Acutalibacteraceae; genus Acutalibacter. The sequence continues at coordinate 8,390 of DXXH01000050.1, read as the reverse complement.
AGCCAGCTCAAAACGGACTTGTTGTTAGTCATTTTGTATTTGTCTCCTTTCGCCCAATGGCAAAATTCTGCTCGTCTTCCAGTTTTTATTCTAGCACAGTAAGGCCAAAGAATCAATGACCAAATTGTTAAAAGAACAGCAAAGTTGTATTTTCCCTACCCCTTTTTTCCATTCTTCTTCCCGGAAGGATAGGGTTCCCGGCAATCGGTGCGCCCCAGCAGGTAATCCACGCTGGTTTGGTAATAGTCTGCCAGCTTGAGCAGCACCTGGGTGGGCACATCGTTTTCCCCTGTTTCATATTTGGAATACCCCGTCTGGCTCATATTTAAAAGCCCTGCCACCTGGGTCTGGGTCAGGTCCCGATCTTCCCGAAGATCTCGCAGCCGTGGATACATACAAATCACCTCACCGGTATCGTAGGTAATCTGTTTCAGGGTATTGGCTTTTACCCTGTTTTAGATTACAAGAGGATTCTTCTCAGAGGATTGCACTTTCCGTGACAGCCTCTGAAAATAACACCCGGTATCTCCCATAGGGATACCGGGTGCAGTTTATTCTTCCGGCAACAGCACTATATGGCCTTCCTGCCGTGTTTTCTTCATATCGATCAGCCGCTGGTTTTCGCTGCCCCGGAACCGCAGTTCCAGATTCCGCTGCTCCATGATGAACGGCCCGTCGATCAGCAAATCGATTTCTGCCAGCAATCCGTTGACAGCCGGGTCGTTTTTCTCCACAAGCTGCTCGTAGATCCAGCCGGTAAACACCACCACGTCTTTTCCGGCCTGGTGCACCAGCTTGGCCAGCTCCGTCAAAGGCTCCGGCTGGCAAAAGGGCTCCCCACCGCTAAAGGTGATCCCCTTCAGGATGGGATCCTTTTGAAAGTCCTCAAACAACGCCTGAGCTGTGGTGCTCTGGCCACCCTCAAACGCCCAGGTCTGGGGATTGTGGCAGCCTGGGCAGTGATGGGGGCAGCCTTGGGTAAACACGGTATAGCGTATGCCAGGCCCGTCCACAATGGACTCCTTCACCACACCGGCGATTTTCAGTTCCACACAGGTTCCTCCTTATCCAAAGGCCGGGTGGGCCGCCCCATCTGGTTACAGGGTCAGGTGGGGTGGCCTATCCGGCCTCAGTTCTTTCACAAGGTAAATTCTTTCCCGGAAAAGCCTTCCCGGTCCGTCATTTCATAGGCCAAAGGCGTCAAGGTAACATACCCGGCCAGCAGCAGGGAACGGTCGCTTTCCCCTGGCTCCAAAGCGTAGCTGTCATCGTGGGTGGACCAGAAATACCGCTTCCCCATGGGGGAAGTCCGTTCTTCATACTGGCCCAGCCACATGGCGTGGCCCTGGGGCACCCACTTCACGCCCCGGATCTCCTGCAAAGGCAAGGCGGGCACGTTCACGTTCAGCGCCTGGCGGATATCTTTTTCCAGGTCCAGCTGCTCCAACAGTCTCAAGAACACCTGGACTACGGTACTCTTGTCCGCTTCCTGGGGAGCGGACAGGGCAATGGCCTTCACTCCCATTTTGGCCCCTTCCAAAGCAGCGGCCACTGTACCGGAATACAACAGGTCGCCCGCCAGGTTCAGCCCGTGATTGGGCCCGGAAACCACCAAATCCACCGGGCCTTGCACCAGGGCTTTCAGCCCCAGCTGGGTGCAATCGGCGGGGGTGCCGGAACAACTGTGGGCGGGAATGCCCTCCCAGTGGAAATCCTGAACAAAAAGAGGATCCCTGGTGGTAATCCCATGGCCCACAGCACTTCGTTCCCGGTCGGGGGCCACCACGCTGACCTCATGGCCCCCGTCTCGCAAGGCCATTGCCAAAGTCCGCAGCCCTAAGGAATGAATGCCGTCGTCGTTGACCAGCAGGATCTTCACAGGAATCCTCTCCTTTTTTCAAATGACTCTTACAGGTTGGACAGCGTATGCTTTACGCGATCCCGCTCCTCGGCACGCTTGGCGTTGTTCCAGCGGTCGATGGTGCCTACCAAATATCCGGTAATACGGCGGATCCGCTCGAAGTCACGGCCCTCGCCCACCAAAATCTGTTCCTTGTTTTCCACAACATTCTTCGCCATCGTAAAATCCTCCTTTTACCGTTACAAAATCAAGAATTGTTCTTATTTTATCAGAATCTGGCCTTTTCGTCAAGAGGCCTGAGACAGTTTACCGAATCAGACAAGAATAGTCCGGCACATCGTGATATTTTTTCCGCAGCTCCTGGAGCTTCTCCAGAGGCACGCCCTCTCCGGCATGGCGGCCGCAACGGGGGCACACGTCGTCGATGATGCCGTTATAACCGCAAACCGGGTCACGGTCCACCGGGTGGTTCACGGAACCATACCCGATCCCCGCTTCCTTCATGCAGCGGATCACGCTTTCAAACGCATCAATGTTCTTGCACACGTCCCCGTCCAGCTCCACATAGCTGATGTGGCCCGCATTGGTCAGGGCGTGGAAGGGCGCCTCTTTCTTGATCTTCTCAAAGGCGCTGATGGGATAGTACACCGGAATATGGAAGGAGTTGGTGTAATACTCCCGGTCAGTGATGCCGGGGATCTTGCCATACTTCTTCTGGTCGATGCGGATAAAGCGCCCGGAAAGGCCTTCGGCGGGAGTGGCCAACAGGGTGAAGTTCAGCCCCGTCTTCTTGGACTCATCGTCCATGCGCTTGCGCATATGAGAAATGATCTCATAGCCCAGCTTGTAGCTTTCCTCACTCTCGCCGTGGTGCTTACCGGTCAGGGCCACCAGCGTCTCCGCCAAGCCAATAAAGCCCACGGAGAGGGTGCCGTGCTTCAATACCTCGGCTACGGAGTCGTTGCGGTCCAGCTTTTCCGAATCAATCCAAACTCCCTGTCCCATGAGGAAGGGATAGTTATACGCTTTTTTGCTGCACTGGATCTTGAACCGGTGCAAGAGCTGCTCGATGCACAGATCAATGCGCTGGTCCAAAATCTCGTAGAACTTCTTCACGTCCTTCTGAGCCTCAATGCCGATCCGGGGCAGGTTGATGGACGTAAAGCTCAGGTTGCCCCGGCCGCAGGTCACTTCCCGCTTGGGGTCGTGCACGTTGCCCATCACACGGGTACGGCAGCCCATATAGGCCACTTCCGTGTCGTAATCGCCGGGTTTATAATATTGCAGGTTGAAGGGGGCATCCAAAAAGCTGAAGTTGGGGAACAGCCGCTTGGCAGATACCCGCATGGCCAGCTTGAACAAATCGTAGTTGGGATCCCCTTCGTTGTAGTTGACGCCTTCTTTGACCTTGAAGATCTGCACCGGGAAAATGGGGGTTTCCCCATCGCCCAGGCCAGCTTCTGTGGCCAGCAGCAGGTTCCGGATCACCATGCGGCCCTGCTCGGAAGTGTCGGTGCCATAGTTCAGAGAGCTGAAAGGCACCTGGGCACCTGCCCGGGAATTCATGGTGTTCAGGTTGTGCACCAGGGCTTCCATCGCCTGGTAGGTGGCCTTGTCCGTCTCCCGCCAGGCAGTTTCCTGGGCGTACTGGGCGGCTTTGTGGGTTTCTTCCGAAGTGATCTCCTCAAAACCGTTCTCCCGCTGGTGACGGGGCAGGTACTCCGCCAGCTTTTCCTCATATTCCTGGGCCTGGTCCATATTGACCCGGTCCCCCAGGTTTTCCTTCACGTTCTCCACCATGGCCTTGACCTGCTCAAAGGGCATGCCTTTGGTCACCTGGAAGTACTGGATCAGCGCTGTAAAGTATTCCTTGGAGAAGGTCTTGTCCACGCCCTGGGCCATAGCGTAATCGAAGTTGGGCACGCTCTGGCCGCCGTGCATCTCGTTCTGGTTGGCCTGAATGGCGATGCAGGCCAGCGCAGCATAGCTGGCAATGGCGTTGGGCTCCCGGAGATATCCGTGGCCTGTGGAGAACCCGTTGTGGAACAGCTTGATCAAATTGATCTGGCAGCAGGTTTCCGTCAGGGTGTAAAAGTCCTTGTCGTGAATGTGGATCTCCCCGTCCGCGTGAGCTTTGGCGATTTCCGGCGGGATCACGTATTTGTCATAAAAACTCTTGGCGCCCTCGGAACCGTATTTCAGCATGGTCCCCATGGCCGTGTCCGCATTGATATTGGCGTTTTCACGCTTCAGATCCGCGTCCTCGGCGGGAACAAAGGTCAGGGCGGAATAGATTTTCACCAGTTCGTCGTCCATCTCCCGGAGCTTCTGGTGCTCGGCCCGGTACAAGATATAGGCCTTGGCCGTCTTGGCATAGTCCGCGGCGATGAGCTTTTCTTCCACCACGTCCTGGATCTGCTCCACGGTGGGGACGTCCTTCATCTTCTCCAGCTGGGCTACCACCGCTTGTGTCAGCCGGTCCAGCTGCTGATCGCTCATTTTCTCGGTTGCGTTGCGCACATTGGCCTTGAAAATGGCACCGCGTATTTTGGAAGCGTCAAAGGGAACCTTTTCCCCGCTGCGCTTGACAATCGTTTTCACCATGGCATTGTTCCTCTTTCCAGATTACTTTTTTCCTCGAATACTTCTCCGCATCGGTCTCCTACAGGAGCCGCGTCCTCCCCCGGCGTTTCCGGGAGAGGACAGTTTTTATTATATCCAAAACACCCCAATCTGTCAACAGGAAATGGCAATAAAAACACTAGATATAGTGTTATGTATAAATATTAGCCGATTATACCCCAAAATGTATGCCCCCAGCCATGTTTCACGTCAAGGCTGGGGGCAAGCTTTTCTAAGGATTCTCCCGGTTGAGGCTTACTGCTCTTCCGAATGTTCCACAACAGCGATATTCAGTTCTTCCAACTGGCTGGGATCCACCGGGGCCGGGGCGTCCATCATCAGGTCCTGGGCGCTCTTGTTCATGGGGAACGCGATCACTTCCCGAATAGAGCTTTCCCCGCACAGCAGCATAACCATACGGTCCACCCCAGGGGCGATTCCCGCATGGGGCGGCGCTCCATAGCAGAACGCGTTGTACATGGCGGGGAATTTGGCCTTTACGTCCTCTTCCCCCAGGCCTACCAGCTCAAAGGCCTTCACCATGATCTCCGGATCGTGGTTCCGCACAGCGCCGGAAGAAAGCTCCACGCCGTTGCACACCAGGTCGTACTGCTCCGCCAAAATGGTCAAGGGGTCGATTTCCCCCCGCTCCGCTTTCAGCAGCGCTTCCAGCCCGCCAGAGGGCATGGAGAAGGGATTGTGGCAGAATTCCAGCTTGCCCGACTCTTCCCCGATCTCAAACATGGGGAAGTCCACAATCCAGCAGAACTCGTACCGCTCCTGGTCCAAATGGCCTTCGCACTGGGCGCCGGCCAGCTTGACCATCACGCCGGAAGTCTTCCACACCTGGGCTTTGGTACCGGCGCACAGCAGCACCAGGGTATCGTTTTCCAGAGCCAGCTCTGCCTTGACTTTTTCCACCAGGGCCGGATCGGCGTTGATAAACTTAGCGATACCGCCCACGATCTCCCCTTTGTCGTCCTGACGGAACCAATAGGGCTTCTGCCCTGCCTGCACTTCCACGTCGGCGCACAGCTTGTCAATGGCTTTCCGGGTCAGCTTGCAGCCCGACACCGGCACGGCCTTGATGAGAGCTCCCCCTTCAAAGGGTCCAAACCCGCAGCCGGACAACAGCCCGGTCACGTCCTTGACACGCAGGTCGATCCGCAGGTCCGGCTTGTCGGAACCGAACTCTTCCATGGCCTGGAGATAGGGGATCCGGCGGAAGGGCGCTTGGGAAGCAATATTATAAGCACCGTATTTGGCAAAAATAGGGGGCAGCACCTGCTCCAGCACGGCGAACACGTCTTCCTGGCCGGCAAAGGCCATTTCCATGTCCAGCTGGTAGAACTCGCCGGGGGAACGGTCCCCACGGGCGTCCTCGTCCCGGAAGCAGGGGGCGATCTGGAAATATTTGTCAAAGCCGGAAGTCATCAGCAGCTGCTTGAACTGCTGGGGCGCCTGGGGCAGGGCGTAAAACTTCCCAGGGTGCTTCCGGGAAGGCACCAGGTAGTCCCGGGCGCCTTCGGGGGATGAAGCGGTGAGAATGGGGGTGGTGATTTCCATAAAGCCCTGGTCTTCCATGGCCCGGCGCAGTGCCGACACCACCTGGCTGCGCAGGACAATATTCTTCTTCACCTGGGGATTGCGCAGGTCCAGATACCGGTATTTCAACCGGGCATCCTCGCCGGCGTCCTTGGAATAGTTCACCTCGAAGGGCAGCTCGTTGTACCGGCAGCGGCCCAGCACCTGGATTTCCGTGGGGGCCACTTCAATATCGCCGGTGGGCTGCTTGGGGTTCTTGCTGGTGCGCTCCCGCACCAGTCCCGTAACAGCGATGGTGCTTTCCTTATTTAAGGCCTTCACCTGCTCCATCATTTCCTCGGTTTCCACCACTACCTGAGTGGTGCCGTAGAAATCCCGGAGAACCAGGAAGCCGAAATTGCTTCCCACTTCCCGGAGATTCTCCATCCAGCCCGCCAAAGTGACGGTCTGGCCCACATGCTCCATACGCAGTTCCCCGCAGGTATGGGTGCGGTATTTTGTCACAAACTGGGTCTCTCCCATGATTTTTCCCTCTTTCTCTAATTTCCCGATTTAAAACGCCAGGTCTTCGCCTTCCGTGCTCAAGGTGATGTACTGGTCGATGAAATCCTCGCCCAGGGAAATGGGTTTCTTTTCCCCGGTTTTCATGTTTTTCAGCTCCGCTTTCCCCTCGGACAGCTCGTTATCCCCCAGCACAATGGTATACTGGGCCCCGATCTTATCCGCGTACTTCATCTGGGCTTTCAAGCCCCGGCCGCACACGTCGCAATCGGCAGGCACGCCGCAGTGGTGGAGTTCATCGGTGAGCAGGAAAGCCTTCTTCTGGGCTTCTTCTCCCATGGAAGCCAGGTACACTTCACACCGCACCGGCTCCGGGAATTCTGTGTTCTGGGCTTCCAAGGCCATCATGATCCGGTCCAGGCCCAGGCCAAAGCCCAACCCGGCGGTGGGCTTTCCGCCCATTTCTTCCACCAGGCCGTCGTACCGGCCGCCTCCGCCCAAGGCAAATCCCAAGCTCTTAGAGGGGAATTCAAACACGGTACGGGTATAGTAATCCAGGCCACGGACCAGGCCGGGATCCACTTCAAACTCCACGCCCATGGCGGTGAGGTAATCCTGCACCTTTTGGAAATGGGCCCGGCAGTCGTCGCACAGGTAATCGGTGATCTTGGGGGCGTCCTTGGCCACTGCCTGGCATTCCGGGCTCTTGCAGTCCAGGATCCGCATGGGGTTGCGCTCCAGGCGGGACAGGCAGGTATCGCACAGCTCGTCCTTCCGGGCAGTGAAATACTCTTTCAGCGCTTTGTGGTATTCTTTCCGGCACTCAGGGCATCCAATGGAATTGATCTGCAGGCCCACGTCTTCCAGGCCCAGCCGCCGGAACGCGGACAACGCCAAGGCGATGATCTGGGCGTCGGCCACAGGCTCGGCAGCGCCAAACATTTCCACGCCAAACTGGTGCAGCTCCCGAAGCCGTCCAGCTTGGGGCTTCTCGTACCGGTAGCAGGAAGTGAGGTAATAGAGCTTTACCGGGTAACCCGCGTTATACAGGCCGTTTTCCAGCATAGCCCGCACAGCTCCGGCAGTGCCTTCCGGGCGCAGGGTGATGGAACGGCCGCCCTTATCCTCAAAGGTATACATCTGCTTTTCCACCACGTCGGTGGTATCGCCCACACCCCGGAGAAACAGTTCCGTATGCTCAAACACAGGGGTACGGATTTCCCCAAATCCATTGAGTTCCGCCTCGCTGCGGAACACTTCTTCCATGACCTGCCATTTTTCCGATTTCCCAGGGACCAAGTCCACGGTCCCTTTGGGGGCTTTTGTGATCAATTCCATTCTTTTTTCTCCTTTCCCTTACTTTCTTGAAAGAAAGTAAGCAAAGAACTTTTATGTCGCGCCCTGGACGGCCAGCTTTGCTGGCGTTGTGTGGGGCGAAAGCTCGCGTTCGCGCCTTCCGCCGAGGCGGAGACGGTGGAAAAGCCCACAAAAAAGACCCCGTCCTCGGGACGCGGCTAACTAAGGCCGTGCCAGGGACGAAGGTCTCTCCGTGGTGCCACCCTGATTCAAAAGCGCCAGGCGCTTTCCTTATCCTATCCTGTTCACAGCTGGCGGGCGTCTTTCCCTCGTTCAGGTTCCCAGGGGGCTTCCAGCGCCCGAAAGCGCCCCCATTCTCTGCCGGACTTCCCGAAGTACTCATCTCGCGTCATCGCCGTACGGCTTTCATTATAACGGTTTCCCCCAGCTTTTGCAACAGAAAAATCAATCCCGCAGAATATTCCGCCAATCCAAATCGCCCCGCTCCAGGCCGTGGATCAACACCTCGGCCGTGGCGATATTGGTGGCCACCGGGATATTGTGC
>DXXH01000005.1:9851-54773 GCA_019416395.1 Clostridiales bacterium | reverse complement strand
ATCCCCATACCCAGGGCCAGAGCCATGGCCCCAGTGTATAAGGCCGGATCTCCCCCGTGTTCCGCCGCTAAGGCAAAGGTGAACCCCACCGCCATGCCTTCCGGTATGTTGTGAAGGGTCACGGCGAAAATCAACAGAGTAGTCCGGCGCCAAGAGGAAGACCGGCCTTCCGGATGTTCCGCCCCAATGTGCAAATGGGGCATGAGGAAATCCAAGGCCATGAGAAACGCTACCCCTAACACAAATCCGCCGGCCGCCGGTATCCAGCCCACCATTCCCCGGGCCTCTGCCTCTTCAATGGCGGGGATCAGCAGGCTCCAAACAGAAGCTGCGATCATTACCCCGGCGGCGAATCCCAGGAAAATCCGCTGAGCTCCCGGATTCACCTGTTTGTGAAAGAAAAATACCATAGAGGCGCCCAGCGCGGTCATGAAAAACGTGAATCCCGTTCCCGCGGCGGCCCAAAGTACGGACTGTCCCATGTTCGTCCCCCCGTTTCAAAATAGACGATGGTTTGCCTGTTTAACCCGATTATACCGTCCCTCTGTTTTTTTGTCAAACAGCTTGGGGAAAGCGGTTGCGTTTTGGAGATTTGGGGGGTATGATAGAAAGAAAATCCAACAGGGGGCGGAATTATGAGTTACATTCCTACGCCGGAACAGGCTTTGGAGCTTGTGCGGCAGTATAATAAAGAAGAGTTTCACCTGCATCACGCCAAGACCGTGGGCTGGGTGCTGGGATATTTGAGCAGGACCCAGGACCCGGGAAATGAGGCCTATTGGCAGACAGTGGGCATACTCCACGATATCGACTTTGAGCAGTGGCCCGAAGAGCACTGCCAAAAAGCCCAGAGACTTTTAGAGGAGCTGGACGTGGACCCGGGGGTGATCCACGGGGTGGTGTCCCACGGATACGGGATTTGCTCCCAGGTGAAGCCGGAATCCCTGATGGAGAAATATCTGTTTGCGGCGGACGAGTTTACCGGGCTGATCGGGGCGGCGGCCCTGATGCGCCCCACAGGCTTTGAAGGTATGGAAGTGAAGTCGGTGATGAAGAAGTTCAAGGATAAGAAGTTCGCCGCCGGCTGTTCCCGGGATGTGATCTCCCAGGGAGCGGAAATGCTGGGCATTACCGTCCAGGAATTGGCTGCCCAGGTGCTGGAAGCCATGCAGGCCCAGCCGGCAGACTGGCTGGAGTGATCTCCGTTTTCCCGTTTTTTAAAACGGCGCAAAAAAACACGGTCCCAAAGGACCGTGTTCTTTTTTTGCCTTTGTGCTGCTGTGGGCTTTATTCCAGCTCCAAAGCGCCGGTGTACAACTGATAATAGGTGCCGTGAAGGGCGATCAGATCGTCGTGGGTGCCCCGCTCGATAATCCGTCCGTGGTCCAGCACCATGATGGCGTCGGAATTCTGCACCGTGCTGAGCCGGTGGGCGATGACGAATACGGTGCGGCCTGTCATCAGGGCATCCATACCACGCTGCACAATGGATTCCGTCCGGGTATCGATGGAAGAGGTGGCCTCGTCCAGGATCATGACCGGAGGATCGGCCACCGCCGCCCGGGCAATGGACAACAGCTGCCGCTGGCCCTGGCTCAGGCTGGCGCCGTTGCCGGACAGGGGCGTGTCGTACCCTTGAGGCAGACGGGTGATGAAATCGTGGGCGCCTGCCAGTTTGGCGGCGGCAATGCACTCTTCGTCCGTGGCGTCCAAACGGCCGTACCGAATGTTGTCCATAACGGTGCCGGTGAACAGGTTGGTATCCTGAAGCACCATGCCCAAGGAACGGCGCAGGTCCGCCTTCTTGATCTTGTTGATGTTGATGCCGTCGTACCGGATCTTGCCGTCAGCAATGTCGTAGAACCGGTTGATCAAGTTGGTGATGGTGGTTTTGCCGGCGCCGGTGGAGCCTACAAAGGCCACCTTCTGGCCGGGCTTGGCGTACAGGGTGATGTTGTGCAGCACGGTTTTGTCCGGGGTGTACCCAAAGTCCACGTCATACAGCCGCACATCGCCTTCCAGCTTGGTGTAGGTGACGGTGCCGTCCCCATGGGGGTGCTTCCACGCCCACACGTTGGTGCGCTCCTTGCACTCGGTCAGGTTGCCGTTGCCGTCTTCCTTGGCGTTGACCAGGGTCACATAGCCCTCGTCGGTTTCCGGCTTCTCGTCCAGCAGGGAGAAGATCCGCTGGGTACCGGCAAGGCCCATGATCACCAGGTTCAGCTGGTTGGACACCTGGCCGATGCTGCCTGCAAACTGCTTGGTCATGTTCAGGAAGGGCACCACGATGCTGATGCTGAAGGCCAGGCCGGAAATGCTCACGTTGGGAGCGTGTACCGTCAAAAGCACGCCGCCTACCAGGGCCACGCACACATAGAGCACGTTGCCGATGTTGTTCAGAATGGGCATGAGCATGTTGGCGAAGCGGTTGGCCTTCTCGGCGTTGTAGAACAGCTCGTCGTTGACCTTGTCAAATTCTTCCTGGGCCTCTTTTTCGTGGCAGAAAACCTTGACCACCTTCTGGCCGTTCATCATTTCTTCCACAAAGCCTTCCGTCCGGCCGATGGCCTGCTGCTGGCGGATAAAGTATTTGGAAGACTGGCCGCCGATCTTCTTGACCACCTGGACCATGCACAGCACACCCAGCACCACCACGATGGTCAGCCACAGGCTGTAGTAGAGCATGATGCACATGACGGTGATGATGGTGACGCAGGAGATGAGCAGCTGGGGGATACTCTGGGAGATCATCTGGCGCAGGGTATCGATGTCGTTGGTGTAATAGCTCATCACGTCGCCGTGATTGTGGGTGTCGAAATACTTGATGGGCAGGTCCTGCATGCCGTTGAACATGCGCTCCCGCATTTTGGCCAGGGAGCCCTGGGTGATGATGGCCATCAGCTGGCTGTACAGGGTGCCGGCAATCAGGCTCAGCACGTAGAACACCACCAGGATCCCCACCAGCCGCATGATCTGGCCGGAGACGGAAGCCCAGTCGCCGGTATCAAAGCTCTGTTCCACGGCGGCGATGATATTCTGCATGAACACGGAAGGTACGGAGCTGATGATGGCGTTCAGCAGAATGCAGAAGAGGGTGACGGGAAGCATCACCGGGAAAAAGCTGAACAGCATTTTAAAAAGCCGGACCAAAACGTCTTTCCGCTGGCCCTTGGGCAGGGGGGTACCGGGTCTTTTCCGCATCATTGCGCCTCAACCTCCTTTGTCTGGGAATTGGCCTTGTTCTGGGAAGTGTAAACTTCCCGGTAGATCTCGCTGGTTTTCAAAAGCTCTTCATGGGTGCCCACGGCGCTGATGGAACCGTTGTCCATCACCACGATCCGGTCGGCGTCCTGGACAGACGCCACACGCTGGGCGATGATGATCTTGGTGGTTTCGGGAATGAATTTCCGGAAGCCCTGGCGGATCAAAGCGTCCGTGCGGGTATCCACGGCGCTGGTGGAGTCGTCCAGAATCAGGATCTTAGGACGCTTCAGCAAGGCCCGGGCAATACAGAGACGCTGCTTCTGGCCGCCGGATACGTTGGAACCGCCCTGCTCGATGTAGGTGTCGTACTTCATGGGGAACTGCTGGATAAACTCGTCTGCCTGGGACAAGCGGCAGGCCTCTTCCAGCTCCTCGTCGGTGGCGTTGGGGTTGCCCCAGCGCAGGTTATCCTTGATGGTGCCGGAGAACAGCTCGTTCTTTTGCAGCACCACGGCCACCTGGTTGCGCAGGGTTTCCAGGTCATAGTTGCGCACGTCCACGCCGCCCACTTCCACGGAACCTTCCGTCGCGTCGTACAGCCGGGGGATCAGCTGGATCAGGCTGGACTTGGAAGAGCCTGTGCCGCCCAGAATACCGATGATCTCCCCGGACTTGATATGCAGGTCAATGTCTGACAGGGCCATGCGGGAAGCTTTCTTGGAATACTTGAAGTTCACGTGGTTGAAGTCGATGGAGCCGTCCTTCACTTCCATCACGGGATTTTCCGGGTTGTGCAGAGTGCTTTCCTCGTTGAGCACCGCCACAATACGCTCGGCAGACTCCAGGGACATGGTGATCATGACGAAAATCATGGACAGCATCATCAGGCTCATGAGGATCTGGAAGCTGTAGGTCAGCAGGGAAGACATCTGGCCCACGTCCAGCTCCAGGCCCTGAGAAGTGATGACCGTGTAGGAGCCGAAGGAAAGAACAAACACCATAACCGCGTAGACGCAGAACTGCATCAGGGGGTTGTTGATAGCCAGGATACGCTCGGCCTTGGTGAAGTCTTTTCTCACATCTTCTGCAGCGAAGTTGAACTTTTTCTTTTCATAGTCTTCCCGCACATAGGATTTGACCACCCGCATGCCCCGGATATTCTCCTGGACAGAGGCGTTCAAAGCGTCGTATTTGCGGAACACCCGGCGGAACAGGGGCATGGTTTTGCGGGTGACAAAAATCAGGCCCACGCCCAGAACGGGAATGGTAAACAGGAAAATGAAGGCCATTTTGCCGCCCATCACAAAGCCCATGACGAAAGAGAAGATCAGCATCAAAGGGCAACGAATGGCGGTGCGGATAATCATCATGTACGCCATCTGCACGTTGGTGATATCGGTAGTCAGACGGGTCACCAGACTGGATACGGAGAACCGGTCGATATTCTCGAAGGAATAGCCCTGGATCTTATAGAACATGTCCTTGCGCAGGTTGCGGGCAAAGCCGCAGCTGGCGGTGGCGCAGGCGGAACCGGCCAAAGCGCCGAAGGCCAGGGAAAGACCGGCCATGACGATCAAAACCACGCCGTAGGTCAGCAGGCGGGGCATGGCGATTCCCCGTTGGATCTCGTTGACCAGGTTGGCGATGACGAAGGGGAGGATACATTCCATTATCACTTCCCCGGTGACGAAGACGGGGGCCAGGATCGATGGCTTCTTGTACTCCCGAATGCTTTTTGCCAGAGTTTTTATCATAGCAAAACCTTCCTTTCCAAAAGTGTCTCTCCCCGCCAGCTCCAAGAATACATGGAGACCCGGCTCCCGCAAACACATAAAACCGTCCGGGGGAATGGAAAGGCGGCGAAAGCTTTTCTGCGAGTTTGCCACCTTTTTATTCCGTCCATGGACGGCGCGGGAAGGGAATCAAAGATATTTGTTAGGTATCGAACTAATTTTAAGGCAAATGGTTTTCTTTGTCAAGAGTTTTCGGGGGAATTTCCGGGGAAAAAATATATTCACCGGAAGGGGAAAAATTGGCGAAAAGAAGCAGGGGGCAGAGGGGGAAACCAGGGCGCTGAGAGGAGCAAGGGCAGTTTTGGACAAACCTTGCGGGGGAGAAAGATCTGTGATATAATAAACAAAATCAAAAAGAGCGGGAAATGTGGTTTTAGGAAGAGGGGCCTTTGGCCCCCTTTTCCTTTACGCCGAAGGATATGGGAGGTTTTGCCATGGAAGATACCCAGAAGACAGAAATATTTGAGCGAATGCCGGTACCCCGGGCGGTGGTGAAGCTGGCGGTGCCCACCGTGCTCAGTTCCCTGGTGATGGTGCTTTACAACCTGGCGGACACCTATTTTGTGGGCATGCTCAACGACGCGGTGCAGAATGCGGCGGTGACCCTGGCGGCGCCGTTGCTGCTGGCGTTCAATGCGGTGAATAACCTGTTTGGCGTGGGCAGTTCCAGTATGATGAGCCGTTCCCTGGGCAAAAAGGATTACGACACCGTGTACCGGAGCTCCGCCTTCGGCTTTTACTGCGCCATTTTGGCAGGGCTGCTGTTTTCCGTGGCGTACACCGTTTTCCAGGGGCCGCTGTTGACCTTGCTGGGCGGTACGCCGGAAACCTTAGACGCCACCAAAGCCTATGCCCGTTGGACGGTGACCTTTGGGGCGGTGCCGGCCATTCTCAACGTGGTCATGGCCTATCTGGTCCGGGCGGAAGGCTCGGCCATGCACGCCAGCATCGGCACCATGAGCGGCTGTTTCCTGAACATATTGCTGGACCCCTTCTTTATCCTGCCCTGGGGGCTGAATCTGGGGGCGGCGGGAGCCGGCCTGGCCACCTTCCTGTCCAACTGTGTCGCCTGCCTGTATTTTTTCACCCTGCTCTACTGCAAGCGGGGGAAAACCTATGTGTGTATCAAGCCTTCCATGTTTGGGTTCCGCAAGCAGATCGTCCTGGGTGTGTGCGCGGTGGGGATTCCCGCTTCCATTCAGAACCTGCTGAACGTTACCGGCATGAGCGTGCTCAACAATTTCACTTCCGGGTTTGGGTCCAACGCAGTGGCGGCCATGGGCATCACCCAGAAGATCAATTCGGTGACGGTGCAGATTGCCCTGGGCCTGTCCCAAGGGATCATGCCCCTGATCAGCTACAACTTTGCCAGTGGGAACATCAAACGGCTGAAAAAGACCTTTTTCTTTGCCGCCCGGATTGCCATTGTGTTCCTGATCTTCATGGAAATCGTCTACTATGTAGGGGCGCACATGTGGGTGAGCCTGTTCATGAAGGACCCCCAGATTGTGGAATACGGCTCCCGGTTTTTACGGGGATTTTGTCTTGGCATGCCCTTTTTGGCCATGGATTTCCTGGCGGTGGGCGTATTCCAGGCCACAGGCTTGGGCAAAAACGCCTTCTTGTTTGCCCTGCTCCGGAAGGTGGTCCTGGAGATTCCCGCCCTGTTTATCCTGAATGCCTTGTTCCCCCTGTACGGCCTGGCCTACGCCCAGTTCTCCGCGGAGATCATTCTCTGCGTGGCCGCGGTGGTGGTTCTGGCCCGGCTGTTCCGAAAGTGGGACCGGCTCTACCAGCGGCCGGAAACGCCATCTCCCCAGGAGCCTTCCCAGGTGTCCTAAGCGTGCGAAAACAAACAGCGCCGTCTTTGCAGACGGCGCTGTTTTTATGGCTTTGCCCGGTTTAAAAATGGCCGGTGAACACCAGCTCTTCTAAGGGACGGGTTTGGGTGTGAAGGGGCAGGGGCTTTGCGTCCGGGGCAGGGTAGCCCATAGGCAGCAAGGCCACCGGTTCCAGCTCCGGGGGAATGGAAAAGGCTTCCCGGAGTTTGGAAGGGTTGAAGTGCATCACCCAGCAGCTTCCCACCCCCAGGGCGGCTGCTTCCAGCATCATGTGGGTGGCGACGATGCTGGCGTCTATATCCCCGGACAGTTTGCCGTCGTAGGGGCGCTTCCAGCACTCCGTCAGGCTGGAGCAAACCAACAGGACAGTGGGGGCGTCAAAATGGCAGCGGGTACAGGGGCGCAGGTTTTCCAGCGCTTCTTCCCCTTGGATCACCAGCACCCGGAAGGGCTGGTTGTTGCACCCGGTGGGGGCCAGCTGGCCTGCCAGGAGGATCTTTTCCAGGTCTTCTCGGGACACAGGCTGCTTTTGGAAGCTCCGGACCGAGTACCGGTTCCGGGCCAGCTGAAGAAAGTCGATGGTTTCCATGTGGATCTTCCTTTCACGTGAGAGATGGCCGCCGTGGGAAACCGGGGGACGAGAAGATCCCCCAGGCTTTCAGGCGTGCTGGGCAAATATGGTTTTGCAGGACTGGTTTTACATTCTGGGACGTACGTTTCCCGGGAGTTCGGGCTTGCTCCTGGGTTCTGGGGTTGTTTCCCAGGAGTCCCCCATCCGGGGGGATTTCCCTTTTTACAAAGTGCAGGTCATTCCGTGCGCAGGGCCACCACAGGGTCTTTTTTGGCGGCGCTGCGAGAGGGGATAATTCCGGAGAAGAGCGTCAGCCCGGTGCTGATGAGGATCAAGATCAGGGCCACCTGGGGGGGCAGATACGCGTTGAGGGTCTGAATCCCGGTAACGTTGTGAAGAATGAGGTTGATGGGGATACACAACAGCCCGGTGATAATTACGCCCAAGGCGCCGGACGCAAATCCGATGATGATGGTCTCGGCGTTGAACATCCGGGATACATTCCGTTTCGACGCGCCGATGGCCCGGAGAATGCCGATTTCCTTGGTGCGTTCCTGGACGGAAATCAAGGTGATGACCCCGATCATGATGGAAGAAACCACCAGGGAGACCGCCACAAAGGCGATGAGCACATAGGTGATGGCGTTGATGATGGTAGTGATGGAAGACATCATCAGGCCAATATAGTCGGTGTACTGGATCTGCTGTAAATCGTCCACAGAGTCGTTGTAATCGGCGATGGCTTGCTCGATCACGTCCTTATCCTCAAAAGAGGCGGCATACATATTGATGGTGGCCGGGTCGTCCAAATCCACGTACCCCAGCGTTTTCAGGTTGTCCTCATAGGTGGAGTCGGAGAAGGTCAGCGCCTGGTCGTAATATACCCCGCACTGGTCCGTGGTGTAGGTCTCCATGGCGGCGTCCAGAGCGGCGGCCAGCTGGGCCGTATCCATGCCCGCCATCTGTTCCTGGACTCCGGCAGCGTACTGGGCCCGGTACTGCTCTTCTGCCATCTGGGTAAACAGGTCGGAAAGCTCCTGGTCACTCATAGAGGACACATAGTCTTTCACTTCCCCCTCGTCCAAGCCCGCCTGGGAAGTGAGGGCCGTGGAAAGGGATTCTTCCATCTGGGCCCGGTCCATGGACCCGGTGGATTGGCTCACCGCTTCGTCCACCTGTTCCTGGGTGGGAATGCTCTGAATGGCCAGATAGGTTTCCGCCTTGCCCGATTCGTCCAACAGGGAAACATATTCCCGGAAAGCGGCTTCCTTTTCCTCAGCGGTCAGATCCCCGGTGGTTTCCTGGAAGGGCAGGCCGGTGAAGATGTCCTTGTTGGGGTCGTCCAGCTGAGCCTGTACCGCAGGGGAGTCCGCCGCCTGTTGGGCCATGTATTCCGTCAGGGCGCTGGTGTAGCCGATGGACCCGGAAAGCATGTGGGCGGAAGCGTTCTCATTGGGGCGGATGATCCCGGACACCTTCAAGGGGATACCGTTGTCGTACAGGTAGCGCAGGCCCGCGTCGGTGTCCCGCAGATCGGTGTAAAGGCCGCTTGCCTCGTCAAAGGCGTAGCAGTCGGAGTTCAGAATGGTCCGGTATTCCCGGGAACAGATGTCCTCATAGCTCCAGTTTTGGGAATCCAGCTCCACTTCGGTCTGGTCCACCGCCGCCTGCATAATGGCGTCCATTTCTTCCTGGGGCTTTAGGCCCAGGGCGTACAGGGCCATGTCGTCCAGCTCGTTGTTTTCGTCCAGCACCAACACCACCTCGTTGTAGTCGTTGGGCCAGGAACCGTACACCAGGTCGTACTGGCTTTCCAGTAAGGGGCTGATCAGCGCCCCGTCGTCCCCGGAGAGCATTTCCTGCCACAGCACCATGGAACTGCCCGAGGGGGACAGAGAGGACAGGGCGCTCATGCCGCCGTAGCTGTCCTGCAGGTCGTTCATGGAGCTCATGTCGATGCCGAAATATTCCCGGAGCAGGTCTTCCATCAGCTCTTGGGAATCGGAATGAAGAATGGCGCCGTCCACTGTTTCCGTATACACCAGAAGCTGGGTGTCATAGGTGTACTGCACGCCGCTGATGGCGCTGTACAGAGGGTCTTCCGGATCGGCCCGGCGTTTTTCCAGATACTCCTTGAAGGAGCGCAGGTCATTTTCAATGGTGTCGGCGGCGCTTAGTGCGTTGACCATGTTGTACACCATGGGCTTTTCGTAGACGCTGTCCATGTCATGGTCTCCGTCGGATTGGGCGGCATCAATGAACTCTTCCATCAAAGAGCCCAAATCCATGGTCTGGGCTTCCAGAGTCAAGGGGTAGGAAGAGAGGGTGTCCTCTTGAATGGCGTCGATGTAAGAGGTGGTGCCCTGGCTGACGGCATAGATCAAAGCAATGCCGATAATGCCGATGCTGCCGGCAAAAGAGGTCAACGCAGTGCGCCCCTTTTTGGTAAACAGGTTTTTCAGGGACAGGGTGAAGGACGTGGCAAAGGACATGGATGGCCGTTTCACTTTCCGGGCAGCTTCCGCCTTTTCCGAGGACTGGGCCCGTTCCCGCTGGGCCTCTTCGGGAGACAGGGGGGCGGTATCCCCGGTGACTTCCCCGTCCAGCATGCGGACGATCCGGGTGGAATACTGCTGGGCCAGGTCTGGGTTGTGGGTGACCATGACCACTAGGCGGTCTTTGGAGATCTCCTTGAGGATTTCCATGACCTGAATGCTGGTTTCCGTGTCCAGGGCGCCAGTGGGCTCGTCGGCCAGAATGATGTCTGGGTCATTGACAATGGCCCGGGCGATGGCCACCCGCTGCATTTTGCCGCCGGACATTTCGCTGGGCCGTTTCCGGAGCTGGCTGCCCAGGCCCACTTGTTCCAGGGCTTCCTTGGCCCGGCGGCGGCGCTCCCCCTTGGAAACGCCGGAAAGGGTCAGGGCCAGCTCCACGTTTTGAAGCACGGTTTGGTGGGGGATCAGGTTATAGCTTTGAAAGACAAAGCCAATGGAGTGGTTTCGGTAAGCGTCCCAATCCCGGTCCTTAAAGTCCTTGGTGGACCGGCCGTTGATGACCAGATCCCCAGAGGTGTACTGGTCCAGGCCGCCAATGATGTTGAGCAGGGTGGTTTTTCCGCAGCCCGAAGGCCCCAGAATGGAGACGAACTCGCTTTCCCGGAATTGCAGGTCCACGCCTTTCAGAGCCTCTACCGGCTGGCCGCCGGCGGGGTACTCCTTTGTGATGTGTTTCAGTTCCAACATAAGATGAAGGGCTCCTTCTTTCTACATATTAAATAGTATAGGGACGCCCGCCCAAAAAAGGGACGGAAAACTTTCCAATATAGCATTTTAGTATACCACAATTTTCAAAAAAATATATGACGAAACCGTGAACCGGGAAGAAGAACGCGGGAAAAGGAAAAGAAGAAAAAAGGGTGTGGAGAAATTCGTGGAAAGATGCTATCATGGATACTATATCTTGGCGCCAGGCGCCCAGATGATTTGCGAAACTAGAGTTTTTCATAGAAAGAGGGCGTTTGACCGATGAGAAAAGAATTTGAGCGAGTTACGCCGGAGTCGGTGGGGATTCACAGCCAGGATATTCTCCACTATATTGACACCCTGGAACGTACTACCACGGAAATGCACGGTTTGATGATTATGCGTCACGGCAAGATCTGCGCCGAGGGCTGGTGGGCGCCTTACGCGCCCAACCTGCGTCATGGCCTGCAGTCCCACACCAAGACCTATGCCGCCACCGCGGTGGGGATTGCCTATACCGAGGGGATTTTGAAGCTGGACGAGCGGTTGATCGACATTTTTCCGGAAGAATCCCCGGAAAACCCCAGCGAGAATCTGAAAAAGCTCACCGTGCGGGACGTGCTGTGCATGGGTTGCGGTATGGACGAAATGCCCCGGAACTCAGAGCATTGGATTCGGGATTTCCTGCACATTCCCGTGAACCATGAGCCCGGCACCACCTTTATGTACAATTCCACGGGTTCCACCATGCTGGGGGCCATCGTGCGGAAGAAAACCGGCGAGGGCTTGCATGAGTTTTTGACCAAGCGGCTGTTCCGCAAGATCGGGATCGATCCGGACAATCTCCGGTGGTACTGCATGGCGGACGGCATGGAAACAGGCGGGGGCGGACTGCTGGCCACCCTGGAGGATAACCTGCGGCTGATGAAGCTGTACGCCGATGGCGGCGTGTGGGAAGGGGAGCGGATTCTGGCGGAAGACTATGTGAAGCTGGCCACCTCGGTTCAAAACCAGTCCGCTACCGAGTCCATCAATAACCCAGAGGCTTTTGACAATTTTTTGGGCTATGGGTTCCAGATCTGGATGTGCAAACCCAAAGGGGTGTACCGGGCCGATGGGGCCATGGGACAGTTCACCATCGTGTGTCCTGAGCAGGACATGATTATCGCCATCACCGAAACAGCGGTAGGCGCCCACTGGGCCCAGAACACCCTGGATCTGACCTGGGATTTTCTGGAGAAGATCGGCAACGGGGATCTGGCGGAGAATCCGGAAGCGCACGGTGACCTGACCCACAAGCTGGCGCGGCTGAATGTGCCCAATCCGGCGTACAATCCCTTCAGCCCCAAGATGGGGGAAATCGACGGGAAGAAATACAAGGTGACCAGCGGTACTCTTTCCCCGGAGATGGCAAGCTTTATGGGCAAGGGGGACATCATCAAGGTTCAGGAGTTTTCCTTGGATTTTGACAATTACGGCTGCGTATGGAATGTGACCACTCCCCAAGGGGAAACGGTAGCCATTCGGGTTCCCACCTATGGCGGGCGGTTCACCAACCTGGTGAAGTCTCCTCAGGACCAGACACAGCTGCTGGTGACCAGCGGTTCCTGGTTGACCGAGGATACATTTCAGATCGTCTGCCGTTGGACGGAGACCTGCCTGACTAAGAAGCTGGATTTCCACTTTACCGGCGGGAAGTTCACCGTGGGGATCCATTCCAATTTTGCTTTCCCCGAGGGGGGAGATCCCATCAGTGGGGAGCTGGTGTAACGTCCGGCATTGCGCATAGAAAAAGGCATGGCCCAAACGGGTCATGCCTTTTCTTGTTTCCGGAGCAGCTTCCGGCAGGGGAAATGTTTGGGAAACACCGGAAAAGAGGAAAACCGCCCCAGGGGCTTTAGAATCGGAAATCCCGAATGCCTTCCTCGATCTTTTCCAGGTGGTCTTTGGCGATCTCCTTGACCTTCTCCTTGCGGATATTCTCCAGCTCTTTCACAATGAGCTTTTCGCCGATGGCCTTTGTTTCCGGGGAAGCGTAGTCCATCAGGTATTCCTTCAGGGTCATCAGAGCGTTGGGGTGGCAGCAGTTCTGAATCTGGCCGCTCTTGCACAGGCTCATGAACCGGTCGCCGGTACGGCCTTCCCGATAGCAGGCGGTGCAGAAGCTGGGAATGTACCCCATCTCCATCAGCCAGCGCACCACTTCATCCAGGGTCCGGTTGTCGCTGACGTCAAACTGCTCGGTGTCGTGGGGGCGTTCCTCTTCGGTGTAGCCGCCCACGCTGGTGCGGGAACCGCCGGAAATCTGGGACACGCCCAAATGCAGCACTTTCTCCCGGACCGTCTGGTTCTCACGGGTGGAGATGATCATGCCGGTGTAGGGCACCGCCACCCGGATACAGGCGCAGATTTTAGCAAAGGTTTCGTCGTCAATGCCGTTGTCGAACTCATCGGGGTCGATGTCGTCGGCGTGCTTTACCCGGGGCACGCTGATGGTGTGGGGTCCCACGCCGTGGACGGCTTCCAGGTGCTCGGCGTGCATGAGCAGCCCGGCGAACTCATACCGGTACAGCTCCAGGCCGAACAGTACGCCCAGGCCCACGTCATCGATGCCGCCTTCCATAGCCCGGTCCATGGCCTCGGTGTGATAGCAGTAGTTGTGCTTGGGGCCGGTGGGGTGGAGATGCTCGTAGCTCTCCTTGTGGTAGGTTTCCTGGAAAAGAATGTAAGTGCCAATGCCGGCTTCCTTCAGCTTCCGGTAGTTCTCCACAGTGGTGGCGGCAATGTTTACGTTCACCCGGCGAATGGCGCCGTTTTTATGTTTGATGGAGTAGATGGTGTTGATACATTCCAGAATGTACTCAATGGGGTTGTTTACCGGGTCTTCCCCTGCCTCAATGGCCAAACGCTTGTGGCCCATGTCCTGCAGGGCGATCACTTCCTGGCGCACTTCGTCCTGGGTCAGCTTTTTCCGGGCGATGTGCTTGTTCTTCTGGTGGTAGGGGCAGTACAGACAGCCGTTGACGCAGTAGTTGGACAGGTACAGAGGGGCGAAAATCACAATGCGGTTGCCGTAGAAGTCCTTTTTGATCTGCTCGGCCAGGGAGTACAGCTCCTGGATTTTCTCGGGAATGTCGCAGGCCAGAAGCACAGAGGCTTCCCGGTGGGTGAGTCCCTTGCGGAGCCGGGCCTTTTCCAGAATGGCGTCGATGACTTCCACATTGTCCTTGTTTTTGTCGGCGTATTCCAGAGTGTCCAGAATTTCCTGGTGGTCGATGAATTCCTCAGCTTTGAGGGATTTGGGGTTGTACATGACAGAATCAATCCTTTCTTTTGGGTCAGAAAATCTTCCCCTTCAGGGTATAGTAAGGGCAAAGACCCTAATTGGCAAAAAGAAAAGCCGCACCCGGAGAAGAAGGCACGGCAAAAAGACCGGGAAACTCCCGGGAAAAAGCGTTTTGACCGGCCTTCCGCCTCAAAACTTGTTTTTAGCGTCAGGGTCCTGCTGGGTTGTAAAGGGCGGGAAGCCCTTTGGGTTGCGTATATTGTACCACAATGCCCTTGGGAATTCAAATAAAAATTGAGAAAATTTCTCAATTTTTCAAAATCTGAAAATGCGCTTTCCCTGTTTTGCAGTTGGGACCACCCTGCCGGGAAGAGAGGAGGAGTATTTGGGAAATATTGTTAAATATAAGAAAAGATTTGGGCAATAAATTATAAAATCAGATGAACTTAGAGGGGTTTAAAAAACTTCAAAATTAATCCATTTTCTAAACTGTATAGGAATTTAAAAAATTTTGGGACGGCCATATTGGCGGATATTTTATATTCTTTAAATAGGAAAAACAAAATTTGATAATTTTAACAAGTATACTGAGGAACATGAAAGATTTTACCAAAAAGAATTTGTGAAATATATCAAAAAAATTTCACCATGCTGAAATATGCTCCCGGGGAAAATACCTTGATTTTTTAGCGGAAAAGCGCTATACTTGCTTATTGATAAAGGAATAAAATCCTTAAAGGAATACGTTTGTCTCAAGACGCGGAAAACGTTTGCCTAAAGAGGGTGGGAGTTTGCGTATCTTGATGGATGATAGTTGCGCTGCCGTGCGTGGCGTTTTTGAAAGGCTGTCTTGAAAACTTGCCGCTATGATAGCGGGAAACAGGACGGTCCTATTGCTATTTATGAAAAGAATACTCCGCGTAGAAAGGGGATATGTTTTTTATGGACTTTCTCTCCAGCAATTCTTTGACAATGATGGAAAAATCCATGGGGTTTTTGTGGACAAAGCAGGCGGCCATTCTGGACAACATCGCCAACGCGGAAACCCCCAACTATAAACCCAAGGTGGTCACGTTTGAGGAAAGCTTCCGGGAGAAGCTGGACGCGGCCCTTTCTTCCCAGACCCCCCGCCAAAATGCGGCCAAGGTCCTGGAGAACGAGGAGCTGTATGTCACCGAGCCTCAGGAATCCACCCGTATGGACGGCAACGGGGTCAATGTGACCGAACAGAGCACGGAACTGGTGCGAAACGCCTATCAGCTGCAATACGCCATGAACGCGATTTCCAGCGACTTGAACACGCTCCGCACCGCGGTAAGAGGACAATAAGGGGGAATAGACCATGGCGTTTTTAAGTTCCATGAATATTGTAGGGTCCGGCATGACAGCCCAGCAGCTGCGCCTGGACGTGATTTCGGAAAACATCACCAACTCCAACACCACCCGTACCGAGGGCGGCGGAGCATACCGCCGGAAGATGGTGGTGTTCGAGGCGGAAACAGGCCGGGACGAGTTCCGGAAAGTGATGGCCAAGGCAGCCAACGGCCTGGTGCCCAACGAGGGGTACGGCAACGCCGGCGGCGTGAAGGTGACCCAGATCGTGGAAGATCCTTCCGATTTTAAGATGGTGTACGATCCCACCCACCCGGATGCGAACGCGGACGGGTACGTGGCCATGCCCAATGTGGACATGGTGAAGGAAATGACCGATGCTATGGCGGCCACTCAGGCCTATTCCGCCAACGTGACTGCCTTCAACGCCTTGAAGACGGTTGTGTCCAAAGGTCTGGAAATCGGCAAGTAAGGCTGGGGGAAAGACGCTCCCGGCAAGGGCTTCTAACGCAACTCTTTTGGAAAGCAGGGAAGAATCGTGATTACTCCTATTGATAAACTAAACCCCATCGTTTCCGCTATGGGTGGGGAAGAGACCACCAGT
Source organism: Clostridiales bacterium (assembly GCA_019416395.1). Classification (GTDB taxonomy): domain Bacteria; phylum Bacillota; class Clostridia; order Oscillospirales; family Acutalibacteraceae; genus Acutalibacter. The sequence continues at coordinate 38,897 of DXXH01000005.1, read as the reverse complement.
GTTTCCACCGGCGGCGTGCAGAATCCCTTTGGTTCTGTGTTCCAGTCCGCCATTCAGAATGTCCGGGATACGGACGCGGAAAAGAACCAGGCGGAATACCTGCTGGCTACCGGCCAGCTGGATAACCCCGCCGCCCTCACCATCGCTTCCACCAAGAACCAGATCGCGGTGGATCTGCTGGTGCAGCTTCGCAACAAAGCCCTGGACGCCTATTCCGAATTGACGAGGATCAGCATCTGAAAGGCGTTTTATGAGGTTTTCCATGCCTGGGGCATGGCATATTTTACAGGGCGAATGGCGGTGAAGGTACTTGGGGGATAAGGCAAAAGGCATATTGGAAAAAGCCAAAGGGCTTTTGAAAAAAATATCGAAAAAAGTCATTATCGCGGTGGTGGCAGTCATCGTGGTAGTGGCGGCGGTGGTGGCCATTGTGATGAACAACCAGCCCTACAGCGTGTTGTTCACCGGGCTGAACAGCGAGGATCTAAGCGCTGTCATCAGCTATTTGGAAGAGCAGGGCGTCACCGATTACAAGATGGAGAACAACGATACGGTCCTGGTGCCCAGCGGCCAGGAGACCCAGCTGAAGTACCAGCTGGTGATGGAAGGCTATCCCAAGTCGGGGTTTGGCTATTCCACTTATTACGACCACGTCAACGCCCTTTCCACGGAGTCGGAACGGAACGCGGCTTACCTGATGCAGATCCAGGACCGCTTGGGCGCGGTGGTGCGCTGCTTTGACGGGGTCAAGGACGCGGTGGTGACCATCACCCAGGGCGAGGACCGGAGTTACATATTGGATAGCAGCAACGTGGTAGGAGCGTCGGCGTCGGTGTTTGTCACCATGAAGGACGGCGCCAAGCTCACCGACGAGCAGGCGGACGCCATCCGGAACCTGGTGACCCGGTCGGTGCAGGGCCTGGAAATGGAATCCGTGGCCATCTCCGACAACTACGGCAACCAGTACAGCGGCACCGGGGATACGGAAGTCAGCGACGACCTGTCCGCCCTGAAGCTCCAGCTGGAAGAGGAAAACAACAATAAGATCCGCACCGAGATCATGCAGGTGCTGCTGCCCTTCTTTGGAGAAGGGAATGTGCAGGTGGGCGTCAACTGTACGGTGGACGTGAACCGCACCACCCAGGACAGCACCACATATACCTTGCCCGAGGGCAGCACCAACGGCGAGGGCCTGATCGGCAGCAAGGTGTATGACGACAGCATTGTCCGGGACGACAATACCACCGCCGGGGGCACCGTAGGTACGGAGACCAATTCGGACCTGCCCATCTATGTGGAGAATGAGGCACAGGTGGACGGCACGGAGAAGGAACTCCACACTTCGGGCCAGGTGGACTACGAGAACAACTCCAGTACGGTCCACGAGGAGCGGGTGGCTGGATATATCAGCGATTGCATGGTGTCGGTGAGCATCAATACCGATACGGCGGGCAATGTGGACGTGAACTCCATTCGCACCCACGTGGCCCGGGCGGCGGGCATCACCGATGAGCAGGCGGCAAGCCGGATCTCCATTTTGCCCATGTCCTTCTACAGTGAGAACGCTCCCGTTACCACGCCTGTTAGCGGCGACGGGTTCCTGGGCAAGGATATCACCACATGGGCGCTTTACGCAGTAGGCGCCGCGTTGCTGCTGTTCATGATCCTGACCTTGATCCTGATCCTGGTGATCCGCAGGAAGAGCAAGAAACAGGCGCTGGCCGCCCAGCAGGCAGCCGGGGAAGGCGTTCTGCTGCCGGTGGACTTCACGCCGGAAGAGCCTACAGAGGGCGCGGACGTGATGAGCCTGGAGACCGAAAAGAGTATGGAACTGCGCAAGGATATCCGGCAGTTTGCGGAAGAGAATCCGGAAATCGCGGCGCAGATGGTTCGCAGCTTGTTGAAGGGAGGCGGAGAGAATGGCTGATACGGCCGCTGCGGCAGTGCAGACAGCAGCCGCTCCCCCAGCGCCGGCCCCACGGGAGAAAAAGAGTAAGAAAGCCCCTGTCCAGGAGCTTACCGGTCCACAGCGGGCTGCCGCTGTGGTGATCGCCCTGGGGGCGGATAAGGCTTCCAAGCTGTACCAGTACATGGACCCGGAAGAGGTCGAGCAGATCACGCTGGAAGTGGCGCGCATGGGCTTTTTGGATTCCGACCAGACGGAAGAAGCCCTGAGCGATTTCTACAAGATGTGCCTGACCAACAAAGCGGTGACCGAAGGCGGATTGGAATACGCCCGGACCGTGTTGGAGAAGGCGTTTGGCGCCCAGGCGGCAGACGACCTGCTGACCAAGGTGACCAAGTCCCTGAAGAACCGGCAGTTCTCCTTTATGAACAAGGCCGATGTGAAATCCGTGTATGCGGCGCTGCAAAACGAGCGTCCCCAGACCATTGCCCTGGTTTTGTCCTACATAGATGCCGACAAGGCCGCCCAGGTGATCGCCCAGCTGGACGAGAAGACCCAGATCCAGGTGGTGGAAGGCATCGCCAAGATCGACAGCGTGTCCCCAGCGGCGGTGAAGATCGTGGAAGCGGAGATGAGCAAGAAGTTCTCCCAGATCGTCACCGACGCCGACGTAAAGGTGGGCGGCATCGATTACGTGGCGGACGTGATGAACAATTTGGACCGGACCAGCGAGAAGAATATTTTCGACGGCATTTCCGAGTACAACCAGGATTTGGCCGACGAGATCCGCAAGCGCATGTTCGTGTTCGAGGATATCGTGTCCATGGACGACCGTTCCGTGCAGCGTTTTGTGCGGGATTGCGACCCGAGAGACTTGGTGCTGGCCCTCAAGGCGGCAGACGCCGGGGTGGCCAACAAGCTGTTCACCAACATGTCCACCCGTATGGCGCAGAGTATCCGGGACGACCTGGAGATCACCAGCAATGTGCGCATGAAGGACGTGGAAGCGGCGCAGCAGCGCATTGTGGATATTATCCGCGCTTTGGAGGAGAAGAACGAGATTATCATACTGAAGGGCGGAAAGGACGATATCATTGCCTAATATATTTAAGCATCTTACCCGGGCCAAGGCTCAGCCCTATGTGTTTCCCGACGCGTCGGAGCTGAAGGTGGAAGAACCGGAAGCGCCGGCGGGGAAGCCGGAGGAAAAGCCTGAGGAACCGGAAGAGCGTCCGGAAGAAACACCGGCGCCCGATCCCAGGGACCCCATCAGTTTTGCCCAGGTGCAGGCGGATAAGATCCTGGAGGACGCCAAAGCCCAGGCCCAGCAGCTGTTGGAGCAGGCCAAGGCGGACGCCCAGGAGGAGCTGGAAAAGCTGCGGCAGGAAGCCGGGGAAGAAGGCTACCAGGCGGGCTACCAGCGGGGCCTGGATCAGGCCATGAAGGAAGGGGCCCTGGAAAAGGAAAAGCAGGCGGCGCAGCTGGAAGGGGAAGTGAAGGACTTCCTGGAGAAAGCCGGTGCCAGGCTTGACCGCCAGATGGACGAAAATGTTGACGAGCTGCGGGATTTGGCCATTGCCATCGCGGAAAAGGTGGTGTGCATCAGCTTAAAGAGCAGCAGCGAAGTGATCAGCCGCATGGTGCAGGCGGCGCTGGATAAGCGGAAGCGCCGGGACTGGGTGCATATCTACATCGCGGAATGCGATGCCAAGCGCATGGCCCAGGTGCCGGCTTCCCTGACGGCGGCGCTGTCGGCCATCTCGGACCGGGTACGGATCATTCCCATTTCCGACGACGAGTCGGGAACCTGCGTCATTGAGATGCCTGACGAGATCGTGGACGCCAGCGCGTCCACCCAGTTGAACAACATCAAGAACCTGCTGATGGATACCCCAGCAGGGGATACGGGAAAAGATTTAAATCTGCTTTGAGAAAGGAGGCATGCCCCATGTTTCAGAAAATGATCCGCCAGGTATATGGCGCGGAAACCTACAGCCTGACCGGGAAGATCGAGAACATTGTGGGCATGTCCATCGAAGCTTCCGGCGGCCACGCGGCGGTAGGGGATATCTGCCGCATCTACAATGGGGAGTCCGGCGGGCAGGTGACAGCGGAAGTGGTTGGCTTTAAGAACGACCACATCTTGCTGATGCCCTATTCGGACATGAACGGTATTTCGGCGGGCAACTTTGTGCGGAATACCGGGACCCAGCTGACCCTGCGGGTAGGCGAATTCCTGCGGGGGCGGATCATCAACGCGCTGGGCCAGCCCATCGACGGGAAGGGAGCCTTTGAAAGCGGCACCTCTTACTGTGTGGGAGGCAGCTACATCAACCCCTTGCAGCGTCCCCCTATCCGGGAGCGCATGGAGTTTGGCATCAAGGCCATTGACGGCCTGCTGACCATCGGCAAGGGACAGCGTATCGGAATCTTCGCCGGTTCCGGCGTGGGCAAAAGTACCCTGATGGGTATGATCGCCAAAAACGTAAAAGCGGATATTAACGTAATCGCCCTTGTGGGAGAACGGGGGCGCGAGGTGTTGGAGTTCGTGGAGAAGGACCTAGGAGAAGAAGGCATGCGGCGGTCGATTTTGGTGGTGGCCACCTCGGACCAGCCGGCCATGCTTCGCATGAAGTGTCCTTCTGTTGCCACAGGGATCGCGGAATACTTCCGCGATCAAGGGTATGACGTTCTGCTGATGATGGACTCTCTGACCCGTTTCGCCATGGCGCAGCGGGAAATCGGATTGGCCATTGGCGAACCCCCTGTGGCCCGGGGCTACACACCTTCTATTTATGCGGAAATGCCCAAACTGCTGGAGCGGAGCGGGAATTTTGAAAAGGGCTCCATCACCGGGGTTTACACGGTGCTGGTGGAAGGCGACGACACCAACGAGCCCATCGCGGACACGGTGCGCGGTATTCTGGACGGCCACATTGTGCTGTCCCGTGCCCTGGCCAACGCCAACCACTATCCCGCCATCGACGTGGGAGCCAGTATCTCCCGTTTGATGGTGGAGATCGTGGGGGAGGAACACAAGCGATTGGCCTCCCGGCTGCGGGACATTATGAGTGTGTACGAAAAGAATTCGGATCTGGTGTCCATTGGCGCATACAAGGCCGGGACCAACCGGAAGCTGGATTTCGCCCTGACCAAGATCGACGCCATCAACCAGTTCCTGATGCAGGGCGTGAACGAAGCGTTCAGCTATGAGGAAACCCTGGCGGAAATGGAGAAGATTCTGGCGTAACAGGCGGAATAGGAAAGCTTTAGGAGGCGTTCTTGTTTGAAGAAGTTCAAGTTTTCATTGGAAATGGTGCTTCACTACAAACAGCAGGTGCTGGAAGCCCTTCAGGGGGAGCATGCCGCCGCTCTGAGCAAGTTGCGGGAGCAGGAGCAGCTGCTGGAACAGATGTGGAAGGAATACCGGGAGTACAATGAGGAGTATTGTGAAAAGAAACGTGTGGGAATGACCATTTCCCAGGCGTTGACTTATCAGAACGGCCTGCGGGTGCTGGAAAGCCAGATCCAAAAGGAAACCGACAAGTTGGAAGTGTTCCGCAAGGACGAGGAGAAAAAGCGGGAGCGGGTGGTGGAAGCCCGGAAGGAAACGGCGTCCATCGAGAAGCTCCGGGAGAAAAAGCTGGGCATGTACCAAAAAGCCCTGGCAAAAAGCGAAGAACTCTTTATAGAGGAGTTCGTCAGCAGCCGGAACCATACGGCCTGATCTTAATTGGGAAAAAAGGGGATTCCCCTTTTTTCGGAGAGAAAGGAGACTTTCTCTCCAGAAAGTGATAGAAAGCCCATTGAAAGGAGGTGAGACAAGATGCAACAGGTAAACAACAATGCCATGGGAATTCTGGCGCTTTTGAGCCAGATCCAGCAAGGGACGTCCCTTCCCACCCAGGAGCAGTCGGGCACCAGCTTTGACCAGCTGATGGAAGACCGGGTAAACGCTTCCCGGAACGATGGGAACCAGAAGCCGCAGGCTCAGGAGAAGCCCCAGCAGGATTCTTCCACTCAGGATACGGAGGCTCCCGAAGCCACGGAGAAGCCCCAGAAGGAAGACCCGGCCCAGCAGCAGACAGCCCTGACGTGGGCGGCCATGTCCATCACGCAGGCACCGGTGGTGTTCGCAGAGGACGCCCAGCCGGCAGCAGAGGGGCAAGGGCTTTCCCAGGTCATGGATCTGGGAGCGGTGCAGCAGACTGTGACAGCGCCCGCCGTGGAGACTGCTGTGGAGCCCCAAACGGCTCCTTTGGCCCAGGGCCAAGCTCAGGAAGCTGTAGGAACTTCGGTCACACAGCAGAGCGTTTCCACAGAGCCCCAGCAGGTCCCGGTCCAGCAGGCGGAAGCCCAGCCGGTCCAGGCCACAGCCCAGAGCTCTGAGAGCCAGTCCCAATCCCAGCTGGAAGGCCAGTCCCAGTCTGGAAAGGAAACCAATTCCGCCGATGTGACGGTGGAAGTCAGTGAAGGAGCCGCCCAGGCTTCCCAGCCGGTTTTCTCCCAGGTGGAATCCATTCCGGTGAAGGTCAGCGACGTGCCGGCCGGGGAGAACTCCGGTGAGACACCCACTGTGGAAACCCAGGTTTTCCAGGGTGTGGAAGACGCGGTGAAGCAGGGGGACAGCAAAGTGACCCTGCAGCTTACCCCGGAACATTTGGGCAGCGTGACCGTAGAGCTGACCCGAGGTACGGATGGAGCCCTTCATGTGGTGCTGACAGCGGAGCGTATGCAGACCCAGAACTTGCTGGAGAAGCACATGTCCGGACTGCAAAGCCTTTTGGCCAACAACACCCAGGAGCCGGTGGAGATCCAAGTGCAGCGGCAGCAGGAATCCCAAGCCTATGACAGCCACAACTACGATGGCAGCAGCGGCAACGGGAAGAACGGCTACCAGCAGCAGGAACAGAACCAGCAGCATCGGCAGCAGCAGGGGAACGATTTCCTGCAGCAGCTCCGACTGGGGCTGATCCCCTTGGAAGGGACACAAGTATAAGAAAGGAAATGCGCAATGAGCGACTATATGGCTGATCTCAGCACGTATTTGGCGGTAAACAATACCAGTACCACCAGAACGACCAACGCCACCAGCAGTTCCAGCAACGACGAGCTGGATATGACCGATTTTCTCTCGCTGATTGTTGCCCAGTTCACCAATCAGAGCATTGACAGTACCGCGGATACCAGCGACATGCTCAACCAGCTGGTGCAGATGTCCACGGTGCAGGCGATTTCCAACATCACCGACGCCACGGTTATGATGTATGCCGGGTCCCTGGTGGGGAAGGAAGTCACTGTCGGCCAGTACAACAGCGACGGAAAGTTGGACGAAATCGTGGGAACTGTGACAGGTACCGGCGTATCCGGAGGCCAGCAGGTGATCTTCGTGGACGGAAAGACCTATAACCTCAGCGACATTATGGCTGTGGGCCGTCTGCCGGAAATCGAACAGCCCAGCACGGATACTTCCGGAAGCCAGACGGGAAGTTAAGGTGAAGCGCCATGATGGACCGAATTTCCCTGCAAGTCGGCCAGGCGGCGGCTCTTAACAGCGAAAGCCGTCCGGCAAAACAGCAGGCCCAGCAGACCCAAGGCGCCAGTTTCGGCCAGGTTCTGCAACAGGCCATGACCCAGCAGTCCCAAGGCACTGCCAGCCAGGGGGTAGCGTTCTCCAAGCACGCCATTTCCCGGGTAGAGGAACGGGGCATCGAAGTGACCCCGGACTTGATGGAGCAGCTGGCGGACAGCGTGGAGCGGGCCCAGGCCAAAGGCGCCACCAACATCTTGGCCATGGACAGCACCCGGGCGTTTATCATCAATGTACCAAACGCCAGAGTGATTACCGCCATCACCCAAGACGAAATGAAAGAAAACATATTCACCAACATCGACGGAGCCGTTTTTCTTCAAAAATAAAAGGCAGGACCTTTTCAGGATGCCTTGGGACTTGGCCCGATTGGCCCGGTCCCGGACGGTTTCGCTCTTGAAAGGAGCAATAAGACAGTATGACAGGAGCAATGAGTTCGGCAATTGCCGGTTTGAAAGCCCACATGGATAAACTGAACGTGATTGGCAACAACATTGCCAACGTGAACACTTGGGGGTTTAAGCCCAGCCGTGTATCTTTCCAGGATTCCCTTTACACCACTTCCAGCGCCGGTTCCAATGGTACCACCACTGTGGGCAGCCGTAACCCTTCGCAGATTGGTTATGGCGCTAGCATTGGTTCCATTGACCTGGACATGAGCAGCGGCAGTTTCACCGCTACCGGCTGGGGCTTGGATACCACGATTTCCGGCGACGGTTTCTTCCTGGTGGGCGACAAGACCACCGGCAGCAATATTAAGGCGGAAGACCCTGAAACCTTGAAATCCCTGACCCTTACCCGTGTGGGCGACTTCGGGTTCGGCGCTGACGGCTACCTGGTAGACGGCCAGGGCAACGTGGTGTACGGCTTTATGACAGCTGCCAACGACGCAGATGATCCTGAGGGTGGTGAATACCTTTGTGACCAGCTGGTGCCTATCCGGTATCCCATGCAGGATGCGACTGGCAATATAAGGTGGCCTGTTGCGAATGAGGACACGGGCAGATTGGAAGACGCTACCTCTGATGATGCGAATACTCCTTATGTGAAGGCTGCCATCGACACAGTGTCCATTGACGAGGCCACCGGCAAAGTGACCGCCACCATCGCGGGCAAGGATCAGCCTGTCACCATCGGCTATCTGGCTATCGGTAAAGTGACCAACCCGGCGGGCGTTACCCACACCAATGGCTACTACTACAAAGCCGAGGAAGGCGCTGGCGACTTGACCATCACTTCCATTGGCAATTCCGTGGCAGATGAAGGCGTTACATATGTTAATGGTAGTTTGGCAAATGGCGCAACTCAACCCATAGGCATGCAGGTAGGTAGCGCCGGCAGCACCAAACTGATCACCGGCGGCCTGGAAGGCTCCAAGACGGACCTGGCCACGGAGATTTCGGAAATGATCACCACCCAGCGTGGCTATCAGGCCAACACCCGTATCATTACGGTGACGGACTCCATGCTGGAAGAACTGGTGAACATGAAGCGGTAATAGAGATTGATTCGGGAGCGCCGGAGGCGGGGGAACCCGTCCCGGCGGGCCTGAATTTATAGGAAAGGCGGGTTGCGACGTGATTGTTTTGACAAAAAGAAACGGTGAATCGTTTTTAGTCAACCACCTGCAAATTGAATGTATCGAGATGATTCCGGAATCCAAAGTTGTGATGATGAATCACGACTATTACCTGGTGATGGAAAAAGCCGAGGAAATCATCGAGAAGATCGCGCAGTATAACGCGAAAGTCATGGATATCCACCGGGAGATCACCGTGGTGGACCGGCGGTAAATGAGGAGACTGAAAATTTGGGCATAGCCATTGCCTTCGTAGGGAGTGCGGGATCATGAATTTGACCTATATCATTGGCTTAGTTGTATCGATTGCTTTCATGCTGTTCGGTATGATGACAAAAACAGAAAATATGGCCATCGTTTTTGCTCCGGACCAGCTGGGAAATTTCTACGATTTCTCCAGTGTGCTGATCGTGCTGGGTTGTACCATCGCCGTGGTGGTGTCCAGTTTTCCGGCAAAGATGCTCCGGTCGGTGCCAAAGCATTTTAAGATCATGTTCAACACCAAGCGGTATAACCCAATGTATTACATTGACCAGCTGGTGGAATTGGCCCAGATCGCCCGGAAGAACGGTCTGCTCTCTCTGGAAGAGAAAGCCAATGAACAGGAGGATCCCTTTTTCCGGCAGGCGATTATGCTGATTGTGGACGCGAATGACCCGGACAAGGTGCGGGGGATCTTAGACAACGACATTGAATGTATGTCGGCCCGTCACGAGGACGTAGCCGCCATGTACGAACGGGCGTCCTCGGTAGCGCCGGCGTTTGGTATGTTGGGAACCCTGGTGGGGTTGATCAACATGCTGCGGAATATGAACCTGGACAGCGGCGGAGCCAGTTCCATCGGTTCCGACATGGGTACAGCGTTGATCACCACCTTGTACGGCGTCATTCTGGCCCACATGATTTTTAATCCCATTGCCAACAATCTCCGGACGCGGGACGAAGAAGAAGTGCTGTGCAAGATGATCATTGTAGAGGGCATCATGTCCATACAATCGGGGGAAAACCCCAAGTTTTTGCGGGAGAAGCTGTTGACCTTTATGAACCAGAAGCAGCGCGATGAAGGGGAAGGCGCCTCGGAGAGCAAGGGGCGCAGGTCAAAGAAGGAAAAGTAAGGGAGCGCAAGGCGCGCTCAAGGAGTTGAGTCACGATGCGAAAAAAGAAGAGTTCCGGGGGCGGCGCCAGCTGGATGGATACCTATGGCGACATGGTGACGCTGCTGCTGTGCTTTTTCGTGCTGCTGTATTCCATGTCCACCATCAGTGAGGACAACTGGAAGGCCCTGGTTATGAGTTTTAACCCGGACGCTTTGCGGACCATCACGGAGACCACAGGCAACGACGGTCCCAACGCGGACCCCAATACGGACGACGGTTCGGGCATGGGAGTAGCGCCGGCCAATCCGGACCTGGACATGGAAAACTTGTATGAAGAGCTCGTGACGTATGTGGAAAGCATTGGAATGCAAAGCAACATCTCGGTGACAAAAGGGGAAGGCAAGGTCTTTGTCACCTTTAACCAGTCGGTGTTCTTTGACGGGGACGATTGGGCCCTGCGGGAAGAGAGCAAACCGATTTTGGAAAATGTAGGCGCCATGCTGTCCCACGCGGCGGATTCCATCGACGAGGTGCGTGTGATGGGTCACACGGCCCAAGCCGATCCGAATAAGCCCAACTCCGTGTTTGTGGACCGGGTACTGTCCGCCCAGCGGGCGGCCAACGCCCTGGCTTATATCCAGGAGCATTGCACCCTGGACCCCGCCAGAATGATCAGCGAGGGATACGGCCAGTGGAGACCGGTAGCCAGCAACGACACGGAAGAAGACCGGGCAAAGAACCGGCGTGTGGAAATGATTATTAGCAGCCGTGATTTGGGTGACGGCGATTTGAAGGACAGCGTACAAGAATATTACACGGAAAAAGGCGAGACAAACCCCGCGGAAGAGACTACCACAGGCGGGGAAGCTTCCCGGGTGACGGAAGAATCCCAGGGGGAGCAGTCCCAATCGGAGGCGCCGTAACACATGATTTTTACTTGGAATATAAATTTGCGGTAAGGGTAGGTGAGATGAGCTCTTATGTCAGAAGTACTTTCACAAAGCCAGATAGACGCGCTGTTAAACGCGGTGCGCAGTGGTGAAAAGAATCTGGACCAGGAACCGGAAGAAGCGAATAAAAAGTCTTACCGCAAGTATGACTTTAAGAGTCCCAGGAAATTCACGAAAGACCGGATCAAGATGCTCAGCGGTATTTTCGAGAATTACACCCGGGTCATCAATTCCCGAATGAACACCCTCTTCCACACCACCTGTGACGTCATGGTGGAGAGCGTGGAAGAACAGCGGTATTACGAATTCTCCAACGCCTTGACCGACGGCGATGTGCTGGCCTTGGTGGATGCCAAGGTGAAGGACAAGACGGAAGAAGTCCCGGCGCTGATCCATTTGTCCACGTCCTTGGGGCTGTGCATGATGGACCGGATGATGGGCGGCGAGGGCCATATGGACCTGGTGCCCGGCGGGGATTACACCTATACGGATCTGGAACTGAGGCTGTATGAAAACATCATAACGGATCTGGTGTCGGTGATGGGGGTGAGTTGGGAAAACTACATCGCCATCGAGTTCCAGTACAGCCGCACAGAGGTCAATCCCACACTGGTACAGCTGATCGGGCTGGACGAGATCGTGGTGATCGTGGACATGAAGGTGCAGATGGGGGAAAGCTCCGGCCGGCTGAGCGTAGTGCTGCCGGGCATGATGCTGACCAACATCTTTGGAGAAATCAACCGGGATAATCCCGTGCGGAAGATTTCGGGCGAGGACAACTCGGAAGAAATCTTCAACCAGTTGCGGGATTCCAGTTTGGATATTGTGGCCGAATTGGGCAGCACAGAAATGACGCTAAACGATATCTACCACCTGAACGTGGGAGATGTGATCGACCTGGGACAGCCGAAGAATAGCCCCGTATTCTTGGAAATCGGCGGGTATAACTGGTTTACCGGGCGCATGGGAACATACAAAAAAAATATGGCTGTTAAGATAGATGAGGTTTGCTATCAGGCCGAGAGAAGGAGTGAGTAGACAGGATGGAAAAGGATTTATTCAGCCCAATGGAAATAGACGCCCTTGGGGAAATGATGAATATCAGCCTGGGATCCTCGGCTACAGCAGTATCCAATATGCTAGGGCAGCGGGTGGACATCACCACCCCCCAGGTGTCCGTCATCAAAACAGAGGACTTCTCCTTGGGCGATCTGGAACCTGCCATCGGCGTGGAAATCCGCTACGTGGCTGGTTTGGAAGGCAGCAACATCATGCTGCTCAAGCGCAGCGACATCAAGGTGATTGTGGATCTGCTCATGGGCATGCAGACGCCGGACGAGGAGTTTGAGCTCAACGAGCTGACCATCAGCGCGGTGTGCGAGCTGATGAACCAGATGATGGGCGCCGCTTCCACGGCTTTGTCCGATTTCTTTGGGTTCTCGGTGAACATTTCCACCCCCCAGCCCTTCCAGCTGGACAATTTGGATCAATTCAAAAAGGAGCATCTGCCCCAGAATACGGATACCGTGGTAGTGGTGCGGTTCTTCCTGAAAATCGAAGATGTTCTGGAAAGCGAATTCATGAACGTCATGTCCGTGGAGTTGGCCAAGGAACTTCTCAAGGGCTTGGGCCTGGGAGACTCTTTGACAGAGTCCGCTCCCGCTGCCGAGCCGGCCCCGGCCCCGGCTCCGGCTCCTGCACCTGCCGCGCCCGCTGCCGACAACGGTTCTTCCGGTGGGGTGCTCAGCCAAGATGAAATCGAGAAACTGCTCCAGCAGAACCAGGGTTCCGAGCCTGCTCCTGCGGCTCCCGCTCCGGCTCCTGCGGCCCAAGGTTCTTCCGGCGGAGTGCTCAGCCAGGAGGAGATCGAGAAGCTGCTCCAGCAGCCTCAGGAAGCTCCTCAGGCGGCTCCCCAGGCAGCGCCTCAGCCGGTTCCCCAGCAGGCGGCTCCGGGAATTCCGGAAGCCCCGGCGGCTTCCGGGGCAGTGGCACAGCAGATGCCTCCCATGCAAGGGATGCCGCCCATGCAGGGAATGCCCGGGCAGCAAGGACAGCCTGCGGCCAACGGGCAGATGGGGTATCCGCCCATGTACTATCCGCCTTATCCCTATCCCATGCAGCCCATGCAGGGGTATCCGGAGCCCAAGGTGATCAACACCCAGCCGGCGCCCATGCCCACCATGGATTTGAGCGAGCAGCTGGGTGAGGAACAGGCCCAAAACCTGGATCTGATTATGGAAGTACCCCTGCAGGTGACGGTGGAAATCGGCCGGACCCGGCAGAAGGTGCAGGATATTCTGGAATATTCCAAAGGCTCCCTGGTGGTGCTGGATAAGCTGGCGGGGGACCAAGTGGATTTGTTTGTCAACGGAAAGTGCATCGCTCGAGGAGATGTGGTTGTCATCGACGATAATTTCGGCGTTCGCATCACAGAGATCGTGCAGAATTCTGGAATCGAAAAGGTCCTTCAGAAATGAAGGGGCCGCTCACATATAAAAACTAATCAAGGAGAAGGATGATTACGATGTCTAAGAAAATTTTGCTGGTAGATGACGCTGCCTTTATGAGAATGATGCTCAAGGACACCTTGACCAAAAACGGCTACACCGACATTTACGAGGCTGTGGACGGCGCCGACGCTGTGGAGAAATTCAAGGAAATCGGCCCCGACCTGGTGGTGATGGATATCACCATGCCCAACATGGACGGCCTGGAAGCCCTGAAAGCCATTCGCGCCCTGAACGGCAGCGCCAATGTGGTCATGTGTTCCGCCATGGGCCAGGAAAGCATGGTAATGGACGCGGTGCGTTCCGGCGCCAAGGACTTTATCGTCAAGCCCTTTAAGCCCGATCGTGTGCTCAAGACTGTGAACAGCATCTTGGGCGGAAACTAAAAAGCCTATGTTCGACAGTGGCAACGAGCTTTTGTCGCTGCTGTGGGTGGTCGTCTGTGTGGTGCTGGTCATCGGCCTTGCCTACTGGTTCACAAAACATGTGGTGGGAAAAGGCGGACTCCGCGGTTTTAGCGGGGGACAGAAGACCGGAGCCTTACAGGTGCTGGCCAGAACAGCGGTGGGAAAAGATCAACAGCTTCTGCTGGTGCGGGCCGGGGAGCGTTACTTCCTGCTGGGGGCGGCTTCCGGGGGGATCTCCCTGGTGGCGGAGTTCACAGAGGAAGAAGCACTGAAGTGGAAAAATCCCCCCGCCCAGGAGAATGGGGGACAACCACCCAGCTTTACCGAGGCGCTGCAAACAGTGATCAAGCAAAAGATGGGAAGGTGAGAACTGAATGGATAGTCTTGTGAATATCAACGGGGATAACGTGCAAACCCTGGAAATCCTGTTCCTCACCACCATGATCACCCTGCTGCCCTCGCTGCTGGTGATGATGACCTCCTTTACCAGATACATTGTGGTGTTTTCCTTTCTGCGGTCCGCCATGGGCACCCAGCAGACACCGCCCAACATCGTGCTGATCGGCATTGCCCTCTTTTTGACGCTGATCACCATGTCCCCAGTGATTACCCAGATCCAGACAGAGGCCTATGAGCCCTATGTGGCAGAGGAGATCACCCAGGAAGAGTTCATGGACCGGGCGGAGGTGCCGCTGAAGGAGTTCATGCTGCGGCAGACAGAAACCAGTACGCTGGAAATGTTCTGCGATATGGACCATATCGATGCGCCGGAAACGGACGAGGAAGCCATGGAGCTGCCTTTGCGGATCATTGTGCCGTCGTTTATGACCTGCGAGCTGAAGAAAGCCTTTATGATCGGCTTTTATTTGTACATACCCTTCATGCTCATCGATATTGTGGTTTCCAGTACGCTGATGTCCATGGGCATGATCATGCTGCCCCCTTCCATGATTTCCATGCCGTTCAAGCTGCTGCTGTTCATCTCCATCAACGGGTGGGAGCTTCTGTTTTCCACGTTGGTACAGGGATTTCGATAAGGGTAGACGGAGGCGGAAATGGATACATCGGGAGTCACAGATATTTTGCGGGACGGGATAGGAGTGGCCATCAAGCTGGCGGCGCCTATGCTGATCCTGAGCATGGTGGTGGGCGTGGTCGTGGCCGTATTCCAGGCCGTGACCCAGATCCACGAACAGACCATCTCCTTCATCTTGAAGCTCGTGGTGGTGGTAGCGGTACTCCTGCTGGGAGGCGGGTGGATGCTGGAGGTGCTCCAGGATTTCACCCTGTCGCTTTTCAACATCATGATGGGATAGAAATGAGGGCAAGATGATCGATTGGACGCAATTTACCTTATTTCTGTATATACTGGCCCGCATGAGCGGATTTGTGCTGTTCAACCCCTTATTGGGGCGCAGGACCATTCCGGGGATCTTCCGAAGCGGGCTGATCCTGCTGTTGTCCGTCAGCGTGCTTTCCAGCACCCAGCAAACGGTGGAAATGCCCGCCACAACGGTGGAGCTGATACTCCATCTGCTGTTGGAGCTGGGAGTGGGGTTCCTGTTGGGCATGGCGGTGAATTTCTTCTTTTACATTCCCCAGCTGGCCGGCGAGGTGATCGACACCCAGATGGCCATGACCATGAACCAGATCTACGACGCCACTTCCCAAGCAAACCTGTCCACCACGGCGGTGCTGCTGAACCTGGCCATGAGCCTGCTGTTTTTCGCGGCCAACGGCCATCACACCCTGTTGCGGATCCTGCTCACTTCCGGGCAGGTGGTGCCCTTTGGCGGCGTGACCTTTAACGACACCGTGTTCCAAGCCATGTTGCAGCTGTTCATTCAGTGCACCGTGCTTGCGGTGAAGGTGAGCATGCCCATCCTGGCGGCGGAGCTGGTGGGGGAAATCGGCATGGGGATCCTGATGAAGGTCATTCCCCAGATCAATGTGTTCTCCATCAACATCGAACTGAAAGTGATCATTGGCCTGTTTTTGATATTTTTACTCATCAGCCCCATCAGCGAGTTCTTACTGCAAATTGAACAGCAGATGCTGGGCAGCCTGTCGGAGCTATTGGGCCTGACGGCTGGGTGAGCAAACAGGGAGCGTGGGAGAAAGGGGGGATGAAACATGGCGGACGGCTCCAAAACCGAAAAGGCAACCCCGAAAAAGCGGCGTGACGAACGAAAAAAAGGCAATGTGTTCATGAGCCAGGACGCCGTATCGGTGGCCACACTGCTGGGGGCGTTTGGAGTGCTGATGATTCTGTCCAACACCATTGTGGAACAGATGAGCCAGTTCATGCAATTCTGCATTTCGGCAGGGGCGAATCCGGACCAGTTTCAAACCTATCTTCCCAAGTTTTCCCTGGAAGGGGGCTGGGCACTGCTGGTGTCCGTGGGGCCCATCATGGCGGTGGTGGTTTTCTGCGCCGTGGCCGCCACCTTTGGCCAGACCAAGTTCCTGGTCAGCGGCGAGTCCATACGGCCCAAGTTCAGCCGGATCAGCCCCTTGCAAGGGGTCAAGCGGCTGTTTTCCCTGCGAAGCCTGATCGAGGCCCTGAAGGGGATCGTGAAGATCGCTCTGCTGATGATTTTCATCTACCTGGCGCTGGAGAGCATGTTCTCGGAAAGCTCCAAGTATTTTTATACCGATATCCCCGCCGCGGTGCGTCATGTGTACGACGTGACGGTGGGCATGATCTGGCAGATCGTGGGGGCGTTTATCGCCGTGGCCGCTCTGGATTTCTTCTACCAGTGGCGGGATTACGAACGCCAGATGCGCATGACCAAGCAAGAGGTCAAAGAGGAGTACAAACAGCTGGAAGGCAACCCCCAGATCAAGGGAAAGATCCGGGATATCCAACGGCAGATGGCCCGCAGCCGCATGATGCAGCAGGTGCCCCAGGCCGATGTGGTGATCCGGAACCCCACCCACGTGGCGGTGGCCTTGCGGTATAAGCCGGAAAAGGACGCCGCGCCGGTGGTGATGGCCCTGGGCCAGGACGAATTGGCGCTGCGGATCGTGAAAAAGGCGGAAGAATGCCACATCGCCGTGATCGAAAACGTGCCGCTGGCTCGGGCGCTGTACGCAAAGGTGCAGTTGAACCAGCAGATCCCCGAGGAATTTTACGGGGCTGTGGCCGAGGTGCTGGTGTACATCTTCCGTTTGAACGAAAAGAAACAACTTGTAAAAGAGACCAAATAATGGAAGGCCTGTCCTGAAACCGTCCGGGAAACCCATGGAGAAAGGAGTGACAAGAAATGAAACGAATTATGAGCAACGCAATCTCGCTGTTCGTGGTGGTGATCGTTCTATTTCTTGTGGTTCCTTTGCCCACCTTCCTGCTGGACTTCCTGATTATCACCAACATCGGATTCTCCATCTTGATTTTGATGATCACCATGAATATCTCAGAGCCATTGGAATTTTCCATATTCCCATCGCTCTTGCTGGTGACCACCCTGTTCCGACTAGGGCTTAACGTGTCCACTACCCGGTGGATCCTTTCCAGAGGTGGTAATGCCGGCACGGTTATCAAGGCCTTTGGCCAGCTGATTACCAGCGGCAACGTGGTCATCGGCGTGGTGATCTTCCTGATCATCGTGCTGGTGCAGTTCATCGTCATCACTAAAGGCGCCGAACGTGTGGCCGAAGTGGCCGCCCGGTTCACTCTGGACGCCATGCCCGGCAAGCAGATGGCCATTGACGCCGACCTTTCCTCGGGCTTGATCACCGAGCAAGAGGCCAAGGTGCGCCGGTACAAGATCCAGAAAGAGGCCGACTTCTACGGCGCTATGGACGGCGCCACCAAGATCGTCAAAGGCGACGCCATCATGTCTCTGCTCATCACGCTGATCAACTTCGTGGGCGGTATCCTGATCGGCATGGTCAGCGGCGGCGGGGATTTCAACACGGTGCTCAACACCTACTCCATCGCCACCATCGGTGACGGCCTGGTGTCCCAGCTGCCCGCCCTGATGATCTCCACGGCCACCGGCATGATCGTCACCCGGTCCGTGTCCGACGGCAGCTTGAACACCGACGTGATCCAGCAGTTCAAAGCGCAGCCCCGGGCCATTATGGTCACCGGCGTGATTTTGCTGTTCTTGGCGGTGATCCCCAATACGCCTCACCTGGCCCTGGTGGCCGGCGGCGGCGTGCTGATCACTGCCGGGTATCTCATCGGCCGGCAGATGCACCCCCAGAAAGCTGCGGAGCTGGCGGCAGCGGAAGCCGCGGCGGCGGCTCCCCCGCCGGAACAGGCAGCCCCCAGCGAGCAGGATTATTACAAAGACATCAACAATGTGTACTCCTTGCTGACAGTGGAACCCATCGAGATGGAATTCGGCTACAGCCTGATTCCCATGGTGGACGAAAGCCACGGCGGCAAGCTGATCAGCCGGGTGGTGATTTTCCGCCGGCAGTTCGCCCAGGATATGGGCTTTGTCATTCCTTCCATCCGCATGCACGATGCCGCGTCCCTGGGTACCAACCAGTACGTGATCCGCATCAAGGGCGAGGAAGTGGCCCGGGGAGAGATCCTGGTGGATTATTACCTGGCGCTGGAACCTGCCCACCCCTTGGGCGAGGTGGACGGCATCGAGACCATCGAGCCGGCCTACGGCATTCCTTCCCGGTGGATTTTGCCGGAGAACAAGGAAATCGCCGAAATCTACGGCTACAGCGTGATCGATCCCTTGTCCGTCATGCTCACCCACTTGTCGGAAACCATTAAGAAGCACGTCCACGAGCTGCTGACCCGGGCGGAAACCATTCAGCTGGTGGAGAACCTGAAGCGCACTTCCCCGGAGCTGGTGGAAGAAACGGTGCCCAGCGTGGTTTCTTACGCCACTTTGGAAAAGATCCTGCGGAACCTGCTGCGGGAAGGGGTGTCCATCAAGGACTTGGGCACCATCATCGAGACGGCGGCAGACGCCCTGGGACAGGGCGCCAACGTGGATTCCGCCACCGAGCAGGTCCGTGCGGCTTTGAGCCGGACCATCACCCACCGGTTCTGCGAAAACGGCCAGTTGCGGGTGGTCACTTTGGATGCGGAAGTGGAAAAGAAGATCATCGCATCTATCACCCGGAACGAGCAGGGAGTATTCCTGGCTATTGGCCCGGACCTGATGCAGCAGATCATCTCCCAGATGGCGGAACATATCAAGAAGTTCAACGAGCTTTCCCAAACGCCGATCCTGCTGGTCAGCCAGGTGATCCGTGGCTATTTCAGCCGCATGATCAGCCAGTTCTACCCCAACATTTATGTGTTGGCCTTTAACGAGATTTCAAACGACGTTCAGATACAGTCCCTTGGCAATATCACCCTGGAAGCTCCGGCGCCAGCCCGGGGTGAAAGAAAGGCTGTGATGGGCACATGAAAAATGCCTTAACGGCCCCGGAAAAGACCTTTTCCGGAACCAGGGACCAGGCCATGGAAGCCATGACCACTGCCCAGCTTCTCAAAGCCTATAAGGAGACGGGGGACACCTCGTACAAATGGGCGCTGGTACTGCGGTATGACGGGCTGATCAAAAACGCGGCCTTGCAGATGCGAGGGGTGTACAGCAGCTTCGCCCAGGTGGACGACATCATCAGCGAAGGGGTCCTCACCTTGCAGCGGGCCATCGACAGCTTTGACGAGAGCAAGGGAGTGAAGTTCGAGACATACGTCTCCAAGCGGATCCGGGGCATGGTAATTGACCTGGCCCGGAAGCAGGACTGGATCCCCCGGAATGTACGCAGGCAGTCCAAGCAGATCAACCAGGCCATCTCGGAGCTGTACGGTTCCCTGGGGCGGTTCCCCACAGACCAGGAAGTGGCAGACCGGCTGGGGGTGCCCTTGGAGCGGTATCAAAAGGATTCCGCCAACGCCGCGCTGAAAAGCGTGTTGTCTCTGGACGCTTTGATGGACCTGCAGGAGCCGGACCGGGAACGTTTTGAGGTGCCCAGCGACAACCTGCGGGACCAGCCGGAAGCGGTGTTCCAGGAGAAAGAAATCCAACAGGTGCTGGCCCAGGGGATCAGCAGCCTGCGGGAAAACGAGCAGATGGTGCTCTCCCTTTACTATGAAAAAAACCTGCACATGAAGGAAATCGCCCAGGTTCTGGAGGTCAGCGAGCCGCGGATCTCCCAGATCCACACCAGGGCGATCCAGAAGCTGCGGATCTATATGGAAGAATATATGAACGGTTCCCTGCCGGGAAAAGAATCTAAAGGAAAGAAGGAATGTGGCAATGTTTAAGGGGTTTTACAACCTGACTTCCGGTATGTTGACACAGCAGCGCAATTTGAATGTGGTGGCCAATAATATGGTGAACGTGTCCACTGCGGGATATAAGTCCGACCAGTATACCGCCAGCACCTTCGACGAGGTTCTGCTCAGCCGGGTGGGCAACAAATATCAGGACACCCCCCAGGAGATTGGTCCTGCCAGTTATATCCGGGCGTCCAGCGACGTGTATACCGATTTTTCCCAGGGTGCTTTGGAGCCTACCGGCATCACCCTGGATTTCGCCATTGAAGGGGACGGCTTTTTCGCCGTGCAGACCGACGCCGGGGAAACGGCCTATACCCGCATGGGAAGCTTCTCCCTGGACGAGGAAGGATACCTGTGCCTGCCCGGCCAGGGGCGGGTGCTGGACAACAACGGCCAGCCCATCCAGCTGAACACGGATAAGATCCGGGGCGACGACTATGGCAATATCTATTCCGACGCAGGCCAGCTTCTGGGCCGGCTGGGGGTGTATACCTTCCAGGATAACGGCCAGCTGGAGCGCAATGACCAGGGGCTGTTCACCGGCGCCCAGGGAACGGCGGTGGCCAATCCCACGGTGCATTGGGGATACCTGGAGCGTTCCAACGTGGAGATGGTGGACCAGATGACGGAAATGATGACCGTCCAGCGGGCGCTGCAAAGCGCGGCCTCGGTGGCCAAGATGTACGACCAGGTGATGACCAAGGCCACCACCGATGTGGGCAGATTGTGATAAGGCGGGGGGAAAGCTATGAACGAGTCATTTTACACGGGAGCCATTGGGGCATTGGCCCAGCAGCGGCGGCTTGACGTGCAGGGCAACAATATCGCCAATGTGAACACCTACGGATTCAAGGCGGAGAAGGCCCGGTTCAAGGACCTGATGTACCAGGACCTGGAAGGCATCAACGGCGCCCAGCTGCCGGTAGGTACCGGCGCCAGCCTGCTGATGACGTCCACCGATTTTGGAACCGGCTCGGTAATGACCACCAACCGGCCTTACGATTTTATGATCGAGGGAGACGGCTTTTTCGGGCTGATCGATCTGTCCACCAACGAGGTGTCCTTTACCCGCAGCGGTGATTTTTCCCTGGCGGAGCTTCAGCGGCCCACCGGGCAGAACGACGCCAACGGCAACCCCATTATGGAAAAGGTGATGTGCCTTTCCGATGGGCAGGGACGGTTCGTGCTGAGCAACCGGGGCGGCCTGATCGAAGTGACGGACGAAACGGAAGAGCTGAACATAGGCGTGTTTGATTTCTCCAACTACGACGGCATGACCCACGTGAGCGATACCCGGTTTATGCCTGTGGACAAAAACGGGAACCTGTGGCTGGGAACAGGCACGGTCCGCCGGGGCGTGCTGGAAGAATCCAACGTGGATTTGGCCGAGGAGATCACCAAGGTGATCGAGTCCCAGCGGGTGTACAGCATGGCATTGAAAATGGTGCAGACTTCCGACGAGATCGAGTCCACCATCAACGGGCTGCGCAGCTGAGGGGGTAATGAAAGATGAAAACGTACGAGCAGCTTAATTCCTTGGAATTGGATACCCTGCGGGAGATTGGGAGCATTGGCACGGGCAACGCTGCCACGGCCCTTTCCAGTCTTCTGGGGGAAGAGGTCCGCATCACCACGCCGGAAGTGCGGATCATGGGCTATAACGAGGCCATCGAATGGATCGGCGGCCCGGAAGAGATCACCGCGGGAGTGCTGGTGAAGCTGGGGGGACAGATCAACGGGATCATGCTTTCCGTGCAGAAGCTGGAATTCGTGAACCTGGTGCTGGAGACCATGCTTCACAAGACCGTAGAGGATTACTCCCAGCTGGAGACCATGGAAGCTTCGGCCCTGGTGGAAGTGGGCAACATCATGATCTCCACCTTTATCAACGCCCTCAGCGGGCTTTCGGGGGTTTCGGTGAGCCTGACCGTGCCTTGCTTCGCGGTGGATATGCAGGGCGCCATTCTGACGGTGCCCATGGCGGAGTACGGCGGGCAGTCCGATCACATTATGACCATCGGTGGAACCTTTATTTGCGACAACAGGCAAATGCCCTGCCGGTTACTTCTTTCGCCGGATATCCGGTCTTTGAATTTTCTGTTGAGAAAGCTGGGCGTGAGCAGTGGAGAGTAAACTGGTCATTGGTATTGCGGATATGAAAATGGCCCAAGGTTCCGGAATGCTGGTTACGTACGCGCTGGGTTCCTGCATTGGCATCTGCCTGTATGATGCCACCATCAAGCTGGGTGCGCTGGTACATATCATGCTTCCCCTGAACATGGAAGCGGGGCGGAAAAACCCCCTGAAGTATGCGGATACAGGGATTCGCGAAACCCTGCGGCAGATGGAAGCCAAGGGAGCCCGCCGCATACGCATCACGGCGAAAATCGCCGGGGGCGCCAAGATGTTTGACGTGGGGGGGAACACCTCTCTGGGGAATATCGGCCAGCGGAATATTGAGAGCGTGCGGATGATCCTGAAAAACGAGCGGGTGCGGATCCTGAAGGAAGACGTGGGCGGCACAGTGGCCCGTACCCTGTTGTTCGACGTGTCCAACGGCATGGGATGTATCCGCAGCTATGGCAAGCCCGAATTGATTATTTAATTAGGTGAGGAGTGTGTGCAGCATATGTTAGAGGACGCCAAGAAAGGAATTCTGTTGGAATCCGGCACCAATGAGATCGAGATCATGGAATTCACCATCGATCACAATCTGTATGGCATCAACGTGGCCAAGGTGCGGGAAATTATGATGGCCGCGCCGGTGAAACCCATGCCTCACTCTCACCGGGCGGTGGAAGGGATCTTCAAACCCCGGGACATTGTGCTCACCGTGGTTGACCTGCCCTATTACCTCAACGGCAAGCCCAGTCCCAAGGGGGAGAAGGACCTGTTTATCGTGACAAACTTCAACAAGATGTTTATCGCGTTCCGGGTACATACCGTGGTGGGGATCAGCCGGATTTCCTGGAAGAACATTCAAAAGCCGGATAAGGCCATTGCCGGCGGGGACGAAGGGGTGGCCACAGGCATCGCCCAGTGCGATGGGGAATTGGTGACCATTCTGGACTTTGAGAAGATCGTGGCGGAGATCGCCCCGGAGACCAGCATCCAGATGTCGGAGATCGAGAAGAAAGGCTACCGGGAGTGCCGGGAGATGCCCATTCTCATTGCGGAAGACTCGGTGCTGCTGTCCAAGCTGATCGAGGAAGCCCTGCACAAGTCCGGGTACATCAATGTGACCATGTTCTCCAATGGCCAGGAGCTGTGGGATTACTTGCAGCCCCTTCGCAACAGTGAAAACATCACGGATAAGGTGGCACTGGTGATCACGGATATTGAAATGCCCCAGATGGACGGTCACCGGCTGACAAAACTGATCAAAGACGATAAAGTGCTCAAGAAGATCCCCGTGGTGATCTTCTCCTCGCTGATTACCGACGAGATGCGCATCAAGGGCAAGCAGCTTGGCGCCGACGAGCAGATGAGCAAGCCGGAAATCGGCCATCTGGTGGACGTGCTGGACCGGTTGCTGGCTCGCTACTACAAAAAGTAAAGGAGTGAGAGAAACATGCCCAGTAAGTACATCGTGCGGCAGCAGATCAAGGATACCAAAGGGAACGTTGTGGGATACGAGATCCTCTATCATGGGGAAAACGAAGCCTTTGGCACGGACAATTCCAGCTCCAATGATTTTGCCGCCGCGGATACCATCTACAATTTCCTGACGGAAAACACGGCAAAGGTGTTTAAAGGCTCTCTCAACTTCATGACCTTTACCACCATGCTGCTGATGAAGAAAACCCCCAGGCTGTTTGACAAATCAGAGCTGGTGATCCAGATCGATGACAGCGTGATCATCCACCCCCTGGCCATGCACTTTGTGCAGCAGTACGCCCAGGAAGGCTACAAGATCGCCGTGAACGAGTTCCAATTCGCTCCCCGGTATCTGGCCCTGATGGATAACATCGACTATATCAAAATCAACCCCCAGACTTCCAACGACATCACCATCAAGAACATTGTGGAAATCGCCCACAGCATGAAGAAGAAATGCATTGCCACCAACATTGACAGCGAGGACCTGTACCAAAAGGTGGTGGCGCTGAACGTGGATGCGGTGGAAGGCACCTACGTGGCAGAGCGCATGAAGACCATGACCCATTCCAGCGCATACCTGCAAAGCAACTTCTTCCGTCTGATGGTAGAGGTGACCAAGGACGAGCCGGACGTGGACCAGATCGAGCGAATGATCGCGGCGGACGCAGGCCTGACCTACGGCCTGTTGAAGATGGCCAACTCCGTGTACTTTGCCCTGCGGCACCGGGCCACCACCATACACCAGGCCATCATGACCCTGGGCCTGGGGCAGCTCAAGCAGTGGATTTACCTGTTGAGCGCCAGCAACGCAGACAATCAGATAGACCCCAACTCCGAGGAATTTTTGAAGTTGTCCTTTATGCGGGCGAATTTCAGCAGTGAGCTGATGAATTACGCCAAGGATATGCCCATTTCCAAATCCGACGCGTATCTGATGGGCATGTTCTCCACCTTGAATTACCTGGTGGACGCACCCCTGGAAGAAATTCTCACAGAAGTGCCTGTGGATGAGGCAGTGAAAGAAGCGCTGCTCCATCACACGGGACGCTGCGGGAAGCTGTACGACTTGGTACTCAGCTATGAGGCGGCCGATTGGGAGAAGATCACCCAGCTGGCCGGCGAGCTGGGGATCCCGGACCGGCTGCTCACCAGCGTTTACTTCATCTGCATGGAGAACGTAAACGTGCTGTGGCAGCAGCTGACCAATCCCTATGGAACAGGGGCGAAAGAGGAAAAAGATTAATGCCCTGAGTTCCTTGTTTTCCGTGATACGCGCAACGCGGTGTGCCGGAATGGTTTGTGGGAGTTCCAGTACCGTGAAACGCTTCAACCATATGATGTGAGGAAAGAATCAATTCGAGAAAAAAGAGGGGTTAAGCATGAAAAGCATCAAAAGCAAAATTTTGTTTAGCATGATTGCTACCGTAGCAGGCGGCATGATCGTGTTGGGCGTTATCAGTATCATATTGAACTACTTTGCTTCAGTCAATATGGTTAAGACATCCATTGAGGGTACCGCTCAGGTTACCGCCGCGCGGATTCAATATGAGATGAATGCCTATAAGAACGTGGCGATGGCGGCAGGCGCCGTGTCCGATTTAAGCGACGAGAAGGTTTCTGTCTCTGAGAAACAGGATATCCTCAATAGCTGGGCTGAACAGTATGGCCTGGTGCGGGGTAATCTGCTGGATACCAAGGGTGACAGCTACTTTGACGATAACAACTACGCCGACCGGGAATATTTCCAGCACGCCATGGAGGGAGAGGCGTTTGTTTCTACCCCTGTGCGTAGCAACATCACCGGAGAACTGACCATCATTGTGGCCGCCCCCCTGTGGAAAGACGGAGAGATGGGTTCAGAAGTAGTTGGTGTTGTGTATTTCGTGCCTGACGAAAACTTCCTCAATGATATTGTGAGCTCCGTGCATGTGACGGAAAACACCAATGCCTATTTGATTGACAATGCCGGTAATACGATTGCAGACGTAGATCCGGAGAAGGTGTGCAACGAAAATATTCTTACCGAAGCCCAGCAGAATTCCTCTTTGCAGACGCTGGCGAATTATTACAACAAAATGATTGCCGGCGAAAGCGGTGTGGGTGAATACACCATTGATGGTGTGTCTAAGCTGTTTGGATATGCTCCCGTTGCAGAGAGCGATAACTGGAGCTTGGGTCTGGCAGTGCCCCTGTCCGACCTGATGGGGTCTGTGTATTCCTCTATGGCGATTACCATTGGCTTGGTAGTTTTGGCATTGCTGATCGGCATCGGCCTGGCCATCAAGCTGGCGGTATCCATTGGCAAACCCATCAAGATGTGTGCTGACCGCATCGATTTGATGGTGGACGGCGACCTGACTTCTCCCATGCCCCAGTTCAAGTCCAATGACGAGACAGGCCGCTTGGTGCAGTCTACAACGGTGATCGTGAACAACCTGCAAAATCTGATTGGGGACATCAAGCATTTGCTGTCTGAAATGTCCAATGGCAATTTCAATGTGCGTTCCCAGAATTACGACTACTATGTGGGGGATTACTCCCAGATCATGGAGTCCTTTAAGCAGATCGTATACGGTTTGAGCTCCACTATGAACCAGATCGGAGAGGCTTCCGACCAGGTGGCCGCTGGAGCATCTCAGGTATCCTCTGGCGCCCAGGCGTTGGCCCAGGGTGCTACGGAACAGGCCAGCACCATTGAAGAACTGTCTGCGACTGTAAACGATATTTCCGATGACAGCCAGAAAACTGCTCAATTGGCTCTGTCTGCTAAGGCGGAAGCCGATAAGGCCGGCACAGAGTTGACTTCCAGCAACGAGTACATCGAGAAGCTGGGCAACGCCATGCGGGATATTTCCGAATCTTCCAAGCAGATCGGCGTGATCATCAACACCATCGAGGACATTGCGTTCCAGACCAACATTCTGGCTTTGAATGCCGCTGTGGAAGCTGCCCGGGCTGGTACCGCTGGCAAGGGCTTCGCAGTTGTGGCCGACGAAGTGCGGAATCTGGCGTCCAAGTCTGACCAGGCTGCCAAGGCAACCAAGGAACTGGTGGAAAAATCCATTTCCGCAATTGACAATGGTGTGCAAATGATGAACAGCGTTACTGAGGCTTCCAGCGGTGTTCTGACATCTGCGCAGAAGGCCGTGTCCAGCATGGACAGTGTGGCAGAAGCCATTCAGCGCCAGACTTACTCCATCTCCCAGGTCACCCAGGGCATCGACCAGATTTCCAGTGTGGTGCAGACCAACTCCGCCACCGCGGAAGAGTCCGCTGCCGCCAGCGAAGAGCTGTCCGGCCAGGCGGATATGCTCAAATCCCTGCTCCGGAACTTCCAGCTCCGGGACGATGGTCAAGCATAAAATCAAACCCCACAAAGAAAGGGCCTGCCAGGTTTGGCAGGCCCTTTTTACTGCGTTTTATGAAAGGGGATTTCCGGTGAGAAGGTTTTAAAATTTCCGGCTTGGAAACGACGAAAACGCACAAATCGAACTCCACAAAGAAAGGGCTTGCCAGGTACGGCAGGCCCTTTTTGCTGCGTTTTAAAAGGTGGGGATTTCGTCCGAGAGGTTGGGGAGTTTTTGGCGAATTCCAGAGTTTTCAGCCAGTTGTGAGGTCTTTCACCTTCGGGAAAAAGTCTTATTCCCGGGAGCCGGTGGAAGGTTTATAGGGGGGACACTGGTACCGGTTCTTCCCCCGGGTGCCCTTGCCGTATTCGATCACTCCCACAGGGCAGCCGGAAATGCAGGCCATGCAGTGGGTGCAGTGGGAGCCCCAGACGGGTTTGCCGTCCTGGAGATGAATATTCCCCAAGGGGCAAAGCTTCTGGCATTTGCCGCAGGAGATGCAGGCGTTAGAAGCGGTGAAGGGCTTGGTGCGGATCTGGAACCGGTTAAACAGGGAGTTTACCAGCCCGGATTTCAGCCAGCCAAAAGCGCCGACGCTCAAGGGTGGGAAATCCTCGCCCTTTTGAATGAGGGCGGCAGCCCGTTTGATGGTGGGACGGGCGGCTGCCACCATCTTTTCCCCTTCTTCCCGGGAAGGGGTGGAGAACATCACCAGGTAATTGTCCGGCATGACCACCGGAAGGGTGCCATGGCAGGTGAGGCCCTTTTCCTGAAGAAGGGCCTGGTTTTTAGCGGCAGCGCTGCCCACGTCATTCCCGCAGGTCATCAGAACATAGGCGTCTTGGCAGCCGGAAAAGGCGCTGCCCCGGATAAATTCCATAAACACTCGGGGAAGCTGCCAGCTGTAGGTGGGAGCCACGAACACCCAGGGCTTCTGGGAACTGAGGGTGGCAAATGTACCGTTGCGCAGATAAGTAAAGCAGTCCTTGCACTCATCTTCCAGCAAATCTGCCAGCATCTGGGCGCAGTAACGGCTGTTTCCTGTTCCTGAAAAATAAAGTATCATAGTGTTCTCCTTCTGGTTGTGTGCCAGTTATGCAAATGGGGTGGAAGTCTGTAAAAATAGAGAATCCAGGGTGGAAAAGAACAGAAAAAGGGCCTTAGCGGGAGTACCGCCAGGCCGTTTTTCCAACAGTCCTTGAGACGCCACCGTTAAACGCGGTCGTGACGGGGGTTCTCCATGACGACTTTACACGCCCGCACCAGCTGGGCGATGATTGAGGGATTATACCGAGGTTCATAAATTGCCAAACGGAAATTGACTTCATGGGGCGGAATCACCGTGTACACCGCAGGCAGATTGCTCAATGCCAGTGCCCGTACGTCCATGGCGCACCGGGGACAATTGCAAAGGCCGAACATCTCAATGTACCGGTCTGCCTTTTGCTCCACCAATGCTTCCATCACGTTGAGACAAATCTGCTCAGGTACTTCCTGAGCAGGTTCTGCCTTTTTCGGCTCTTCCCCAGAGGTGGTTTCCTCTGCCTTGGGTTCTTCCACGGCAGTGGGCTGGGCAGCGGCAGGTTCCGCCGCCACAGGTTCCGCCTCTTGAGTCTGGGACGGTGGGGTTTGGGTATCCTGGGCATTCTGTTGCTCTAAGGTTTTCGCCAGTTCCGCTTCCAGAGCGTCCGTATCCGGGGCAGGTTCTTCAGCCTTGGGTTCTTCCACGGCAGTGGGCTGAGAAGCGGCAGGTTCCGCCGCCACAGGTTCCGCCTCTTGAGTCTGGGACGGTGGGGTT
>DXXH01000005.1:0-9751 GCA_019416395.1 Clostridiales bacterium | reverse complement strand
TGGGTATCCTGGGCTTGCTGTTGCTCCAGGGTTTTGGCCAGTTCTGCTTCCAAAACGTCCGTGTCTGGGGCGGGTTCTTCTGCCTTGGGTTCTTCCACCGCAGCGGGTTGGGCAGCGGCAGGCTCCGCCGCCACAGGTTCCGCCGTTTGGGTCTGGGACGCTTCCGGCTGGGATTTCTCAGGTTCCTGGGGTTTTGCAGCTTTGGCGGGAGCGTCCGCTTCCAATTCCTGCTCCAAGGCGGATTCCAAAGCGGATTTGATCTGGGCGGAAACAGCCGCATCCTGGGTGAGGGAAGTCATCACCGGGGGAAGGGAAGCGGACTGGGAAGGGGATTTTTTCTCCGGATTCTCCGAAGGTTCCTTCTTTGTCTGAGGCGAGGGTTCCTCGGGGGAAGGCGCCGGCTGGCGTTCCCGGTTTTTGCTCAAAAGGTTCATGACATGAGCAGTTTTACTGGTGTTGGAAGATTTTTTATTAGACGCCATGAGACAGCGCTCCTTTCCGAAAACAAAGTGAGGTGGATCCAGGGATTAGGCCTGTTTTCTTGGAAAACGGTCCCCTGCCACCACGTTGACCACCTCTTCCAAATCCATGGCGGGTTTGGAATGGGGCCGGTAGGTCAGGACGCTCTGCCCATGGGCCGGAGCCATAGCCACATCTACGCCCCGGCGGATTTTCACGTCGAACACTTTGCTGTTGAGCTGATTGGCCACTTCAGAGGCCAGCTCCAGCACTTCCCTGGAAAGGGTCAGCCGGGAATTGAACTTGTTGAGCAAGATCCCAAGCACTTTCAGATTGGGGTTAAAGGTATCCCGAACAGTCTCGATGGTTTCCTGTAGCTGGGTGATACCCACCAGACTGAGGATTTCCGCTTCCATGGGTACGATCAGCGCGTCAGAGGCCACGTAGGCGTTGACGGTGAGGATATTCAGGGAAGGGGGAGTGTCGATGATGATAAAATCATACCGGTTGCGTACCGAGGAAAGGTACTGGTCCAGCAGGAATTCCCGGCGGGGAGCGGTAAATTCTACTTCCGCCGCGGAAAGCATAATATCAGAGGGGAGAATATCGCCGTACTCGGTGGGAACGATGACCTGTTCCACCGGGCGGGTGCCTTTGAGAACATCATAGATGGTGTCGCCCTCGCCGATATCCAGCCCCAGCGTGAAGCCCAGATTCCCTTGGGGATCCAGATCCACGCCTAAAACACGGGCGCCCCGCTGATGCAGGCCGCAAACAAGGGCCGATGCCGTTGTGGTTTTTCCAACGCCGCCCTTTTGGTTGGTAACAGTAATAATCTGTGTCACAGGGGATATCACCTCGGAACAAAAAATAGAAGAAAGCTGGAAGAAAGCTCTTAAGTAAATGATACTATATGTCGATAAAAAAATATAGAGGAAAATCAAAAAATGTTTTGTTTTCTTGCCAGAGAAGAAAATTCCGGCGGGAAGACTGTGTTTTATTTTAAAAAGGGGGCTTATATATGGCGTCTTCTGTCAGCAGTGTGAACAGTAGCACAATGAGCAGTATTTACGGCAACCGTAACGTCATCAGCGGCCTGGCCAGCGGTCTGGATACGGAATCCATGATCGAAAATGCGGTGTCTGGCATCAAGTTAAAGATCACCGGTTTGCAGCAGGATAAGACCAAGGTCCAGTGGGAACAGGAAGCCATACGGAGTATTATTGACAAGCTGGTGGATTTTAACCAGAAATACACCTCTTACGCTTCAGATACCAACCTGATGAGCGCCAGCTTCTTTAACAGCGCTGTCAAGGTGTCCACTTCCGGCAAGTTCGCCGATTTGATCTCCGCCAGCGGCAAGACTTCCAGCGCGGTTCAGATCCTGGGCGTAAAGCAGCTTGCCACTGCGGCCAAGTATACTATTACGGGGCTGAACAACAGCAGTTCTTCCAATGTGCCCACCATTCCCGGAAAAGAGGTGGATTTGGGAAGTATTTACGAGCAGAGCAAGGTTTCCGGAACCTTGGCCATTACCTACGGTACCCGGAAGATCAACCTGAGCTTTGACGATACCGTGTATAAGAGCGCCGACGACTTTGCCGCTGCCATCAACCAGAAATTGGAAGATCTTCAGGTGACGAACAGCAATGGGGAAACTGTCAGTGCCAGCACCATGGTTCAAGCAAATTACGACAGCGCTACCGGGAAAATCACCTTTAGCGATGCTCAGAATGCAGGCAACGATGTGTATATCTCCGGCGCCAGCGGGGACATCAAAACCACGTTGGGGATTGACGGTTCCGCAAAAAGTGATAGTATAAAAGTGCCGGATAAACTGTACGATGACACCCAGTCCGTTGGATCGTACGTGTCCGGGAAAGAATTGAGCATCACCCTGGACGGTGTGACCAAGACCATCGCCTTGCCAAAATACACAGACGGTATGTCTGGGAAATCCTTCCTGGAGAGTCTGCAAACCACATTGAACGACGCCTTTGGCGATGGTAAGATAACCGTAGACGTCAATTTGGGAAACGATGGTAGTGACCCAAGTGTCAGCAAAGGTTCATTCACTTTGAACCTTACGACCCAGAAAGGTTCTACCATGGTTGTTTCCGGTGACGCCGCAAAGGCATTGGGCCTGGGTGGCACCACCGCTACCAGCTATCTGGATACAGGTAAGACGCTGGAAGATTTGGGTGTAGATTTTAGTGGTCTTGCAAAGGTAGAGGCTACGGGGGTACATAAGGTAGAAGGCACCACCGATAGCTATGTGGACAAAGAGGGCAATGCCGTCAAGGCGGTTGGCGATAAGTATTACCGTGTGGACGAAAAAGGCGACTTCCTGTATGAGTTCAAGCTCAATAACAAGGTGATCGGCCAGTATTCCAAAAACACGGCTTTGGAATCCATCATGCTGGACATCAACAATTCCGAGGCTGACGTGAACGTCACCTATTCCAAGACCACCAACCAGTTCCAGTTCACCGCTACCGAAACCGGTTCGGCCGGAAAAATCGAGTTTGGGGAAGGGCTGGCCCAAAAGTTGTTTGGTAATACCGCAGCAGCCCAGGATCCTTCGGACGAAGACAAAGAAGTGGATCCTACAAAACCGGTCTTCACTAAGGGAAACGACGCCATCGTTTCTATGAGCGTAAACGGTGTGCAATATGACGGCGTTACCCGTTCTTCCAACAGCTTTGAGATTGACGGTTTGACCGTTAACCTGAAAGGCACCTTTGGAACTTATGACGAAAAAACCAATCAGATGGGCGATGCCGCTATGGAGGCTGCGATTAGCAGCAATGAAGCCGTAACCTTCACCGCCACCACGGACGCGGACAAGGTTGTGGACGCCATCAAGAGCTTCGTGGAAGATTACAACACCATGATCACGGAGATCAAGAACGCCTACTCCACCATGCCTGCTCGGAAGACAGATGGTTCCGGCTATGAGCCCCTTACCTCGGACGATTCGGACGGTATGACCGAGTCAGAGATCGAGGCCTATGAGGAGAAAGCCAAGCAGGGCATTCTGTTCGCGGACCGGGATATTTCCAGTCTGTACAGCGCTTTGAACTCCGCCATCAACCCGGGCGGCACAGACGCATCTTTCCTGCGGAGCATCGGCATCGAGACAGCCTACAGCGACGGTCTGACCACCTTGAAGCTGGACGAGACGAAGTTGCGTTCGGCCCTGGAAAGCGATCCCGACGGGGTGAAGGACGCCTTCACCAAGACCGTTTCCAACGGTGCTTCCACTAACGGCCTGATGCAGTCCTTGAAGACGGCGCTGGACAAATATGGCAAGGAGACGGGCACCAAGGGTATTTTGCTCACCCGTGCAGGTTCTGTGAAAGCGCCTACCACCCTGAATGACAACACCTTGCAAGACAAGTTGAACGATCTTGACGACGAGATTGAAAAATGGCAGGATCAGCTTTCCACAAAGATTGACTGGTACACCAGCCAGTTCACCCAGCTGGAGCAGTTAATTTTACAGATGAACTCCCAGAGCTCCACGCTGAGCGGTCTGATGGGCAGCAGTTATTGATCCTGGAATTAAGGAGCCAAAAAGATGGATAGGAAAGGGTTCCAGCTATACAAAGAACAGTCGGTGAACACCATGACGCCGGGGGAACTGTTGTTGCTGCTTTATGACGAGCTGGTAAAGCATCTGACCCGGGCGGAAATCGCGTTGGACAAGAAAGAATACGGGATTTTGGATGAGTCGGTGGAAAAGAGCCTGCAGATCATACGCTACCTGGACAGCACGCTGGACAGGAAATATGAGATCAGCGGGCAGCTTACCAGGCTGTACGATTATTTCTGTTACGAGCTGAGCCGGGTAAAGCTTGGCCGCAACAAAACGGAGTTGGAACGGATCAAGAAAATGATCATGGAACTGCGGGAATCGTTCCGGACTGCCGACAAGAACACCACTGAAGCAGGAAAGTGAGAGGATTATGAAGCAGGAAGTGTTGCTGGACGCTTTGGTGCAAGCCAAACGCATGGCAGGGCTGCTCAATGAGGTGCTGGATTATTCCCAGCAGCTGGGGGACGCCCTCAACCGCAACGATGAAGTATCCATGCGGCTGGTGTTATCCATGCGGGAGGAGCCCATCGCCAAGCTGAAGGTGGCGGACCGGGCCCTGAGACGACAGCGGGACGCCATGCCGGAAGGGGAAGAAAAAGAGCGTTTCATAAGCTTGCTCAATGGAAAACCTTCCAGTGACCCTCAGGAGAACATGTTAGCCACCCGAATGGAAGCCAATCAAAAGCTTCTGGAGCGGGTGGTGGAAATTGAAAAGGTACTGAACCGGAAAATTGCCCGGGAAAAGTCCGTTGTATAAAGTGATTCTAAGCAAACATCGGCCAGTTGTTACAACCGGCCGATGTTTGGGCGTTATATAGAGGATAGATAATTTCTACAAAATTAGTCTGACGAGAGCAGTAAATTTTTGGAAATCTGCCAAAGGGGAGCCCCGGCGGCAGTGCTGGTGGAAAGCTCATCAAAGATGATCTGAGGATCCCAGGCGGTGAGGCTCCGCTCCACACTGTTGGGATCGGCCACCAGTACCTGCCCTTCCAGGGTGATTCCCCGAAGGACGATGAAATGCCCGCCCTGGGTGAAATGGCCCGGCCCCATCAGGGCCACCAGCAGATCCCCGGACAGCAGGGCATTTTGCAGCGCTTCCGAAGTCCGCTCCGTAAAGGATTGGCATTCCAGGCCGAAGGCCTTGCTGGCTCCCTGTATGAAGGAGTGGTAAGTGCCGCTCTGACTGGCCCAGTAACCGTGATCCACGGCCCATTGGGCCATGGTGGGCGGGTCGATAAGCTGGTCGGTCAAGGTGGACACCACCATGGCCATAGCAGTGGGGCCGCAAGCGTATCCGGCGATGGAATCCGTACCGTAGGGCTTATCCGCCCAGCGGGGGTCCGTCTGGTTGTAGTAGATGGTGTGCAGGCCGTTCCCGATCAGGACCTGCTGATCCCCTTCCGTGACCAGTTCGGACACGGCGGGGTCCACCAGGGGAAACTGATTGGAAATGGCCGGGTCCCCAGCCAGCTGCGATTCAATTTCCTCAGGGGAAAGGGGCGCTCCCTGTTCCTTCCCCGCCTGGTCCACAGCGGAAGCCCCTTGCTCTAAAAGAGGGGCAAGATCCACAGAGGGCTTGGCAAAGGGAGAATGGAAATAGAGTGCCACTCCCCCAGCGCAGAGCAGCAGGAAGAACAGGAACAGCTTTCCTTTTTTTCGTTTGGTTTTGGTTTGGGGACGATGATTCATGGAAAGGCCTCCACAGTGGGTTCCGAAAACTATGGTTCCATTATAGCAAAATTGCTGTGGTTTGCAATGAAAATGGTCTGTGATGGGGGAAAAAGTCGAAAAGCCCCCCTGGCGTCAAAGTTGGGCGAGGATGTGGAAAGATGCCTACCATCAAATTGGAGAATGTATCAAAATTTTACCGGGGCGACCATAAGATTGAGGTGGCGGTGCGGGATATCAACCTGACCATTGAGCAGGGAGATTTCGTCTTTTTGACGGGAAGCAGTGGCGCCGGGAAAAGCACTTTGCTGGGACTGATGTCCGGGCAGATCAAGCCGGACCGGGGCCATGTATTTCTGGGGGAAACGGATATCACCCGGATCCCCAGACGAAAACGGCACCGGATCGCCCTAAAATTTGGCCAGGTGTGGCAGGAGCCTTCCCTGGTGCACCGGCAAACGGTAGGGGAAAACCTGGAACTGGCAGCGATGATCGGTTCTTCCATGCGGTTTGAAACACACCGTATGACCCGGGCGCGGGTGCGGAAGGTGCTGGGCCTGGTGGGAATGTCGGGGTATGAGAAGTATTACCCCATCGAGCTTTCCGGCGGGGAATGCCGGCGGATCGAGTTGGCCAGGGCCATGATCAATAGCCCGTCCATTTTACTGTTAGATGAAATTACCGCCAATTTAGACGACGATAATATATGGGATATCTTTCATTTGCTGGAAGCCATCAACCGTAAGGGTACCACTGTGGTGATGGCGACCCACGCCAGCCAGTATGTGAATATCATGCGGCGGCGGGTGGTCACACTTGTAGACGGCTGTATTTTTGGCGACGTGAAAAAGGGAAGGTATGGCGAGATCGTTTAGCCGGATCCCCCCAAATGCTCTACTCACGGCGCGAAATGATATAGATTTAAGAAAAAAAGATAGGAGAGAAAGTTAGCTATGTTCAAGAATATGAAGATTCGGAAAAGCCTGATTCTAGGATTTGGAGTGCTTCTTGCCTGTGCTTTGATAATTTCCATTACCACATTGTCCTTGATGAGTTATCAGCGGACGACGTTTATTGGAATTCTGAACAAGCAGGTTAAGGCAAGCGAATTGGTCCAGCAGTGCAACTTGAACATCAGCACAGCCGCTACACATGTGCGGGAAGTGGTGCTGATCCCCGATGATCCGGATATGGAATCGAAGGCCAGCGAAGCAACCCAGCTGTTGCAGGAGATCAACGACAACCTGGAAGAATTGAAGGGAGTCTATACTCTGGGCGATGGCAAGCTGGACGAATACGTTACCGCTGTGAACGACTGGAGCCAAATGGTTCCCAGCATTCTCAGCGCAGTCAACGAGGGAAAGATCGACGACGCCACTGCATTGATCCGGGACGAATGTTCTCCCCGTCTGGATACCTTGATGAGCTTGGGTGAAGAAATGGGAGCCTCTCTTTCCAATGCTCAGAACGAAGCTGTAAGCCAGCAGCAGACCACCGGTATGCTGGTCATTATCATTACTGTGGCAGTTCTGGTGATCATTACGCTGTTGATTATCTTCATGATCATCAAGCTGATTCGCAGTATCGTAGTGCCTATCAACCAGGTGCATAATGCGCTGGCTGGCTACAGCCAGGGCAATCTGGAAGTGCCGGTGGATTACGAGAGCAAGAACGAGCTGGGCGAAATGTGCGATAGCCTGCGTACCAGCCAGAGCGTGCTGTCCGCCGCTATTCGGGATATCTGCTATCTGCTCAATGAGATGGCTTCCGGCAACTTCAATGTGCGTTCTCAGGATCCTTCCGTGTATGTGGGCAGCCTGAGCAAGGTTTTGGAATCTGTACGCACCATCAACTTTAAGCTCAGCGACACACTGGGCCAGATCGCTTTGAGCGCTGAGCAGGTGGCTGCCGGCGCTGATCAGGTGTCCACTGGCGCCCAGTCTCTGGCCCAGGGCGCTACCCAGCAGGCCAGCGCTGTGGAGCAGCTTTCCGCCACTATTACCGAAATTTCCAACAACTCTCAGGAAAACGCTAAAAACAGCGAGCAGGCTATGGAGCATTCCCAGGCTGCCGGCCGTCAGATCGAAGAGAGCACCAAGTGCATGGACAGCATGGTTGAGGCTATGAAGAAGATCTCCGATTCCTCTGAGGAAATCAAGAAGATCATTGCCACCATTGAGAATATCGCCTTCCAGACCAACATTCTGGCTTTGAACGCCGCTGTGGAAGCTGCCCGGGCTGGCACCGCCGGCAAGGGCTTCGCGGTTGTGGCCGACGAAGTGCGGAATCTGGCGTCCAAGTCCGATCAGGCTGCTAAGGCAACCAAGGACTACATCGACCGTTCCATCGTTTCTGTAGAAGAAGGCAACGAGATCGTGGAGCAGGTATCTAACGCTCTGTCCAAGACCGTGGAACTGGCTGGCCAGGCCATCAACGATATGCAGAACGTAGCCAGCGCTGTGGAGCGTGAGGCAGAATCCGTGTCCCAGGTCACCGAAGGAATCGATCAGATTTCCTCTGTGGTGCAGACCAACTCCGCCACCAGCGAAGAATCCGCAGCCGCCAGCGAGGAGCTGTCCGGCCAGGCCGCTTTGATGAAGGAATTGCTGGGCCGGTTCACTTTGCGGAGCACCGACGACAGCGTGGATTCCTCTTTCACTTCCAGCGCCAGCACCAGCACTCCTGCCAGCCAGGGTGTAAGCGGCAGCGCGGATCAAACATCCTACGAGGATCATCCCCTGACTTTTGTGGATCACACCGCAGGTTCTTTCACCAACAATTTCAGCAAATATTGATCTGACGACTGCACTGTAGGTTTTCAGATAGACAAAGGGAATCTGGAAGCAGGTTCCCTTTTCACTAGGAAAGGAACATGGAAAATCCCCGAAAGAGAAAGAGCTTCCGTGATTTTCCCACTATCCAAAGCCGGGAAGGGAGAGCGCCGTCCTGGCTTTGCAGGGAAAGGAAAGCCACTCTATGGCCAAATGGAAGAAACAGGAAAAAGACCTGGTATTTGCCTTGGATATAGGTACCCGCAGCATTGTGGGGATCGTAGGCAAACCGGTGGAAGGAAAGTTCAAGCTGCTGGCGGTGGAAAGCGCGGAGCATAAAAACCGGGTGATGATGGACGGGCAGATTGACGACATCGACGCGGTGGCCGCCTTGGCCAAGGAAGTCACCGGTAAGCTGGAAGCCAGGCTGGGGGTACACTTGAACCGGGTATGCGTGGCGGCCGCAGGCCGGGCGTTGCGCACCGAGCGGGGGAGTTTTTCCCTGGAGCTGGAAGAAAAGCAGGCCATCACCGAAAACCTGGTGGGCCAGCTGGAAGCCGGAGCCATTACCGCTGCGGAAGAGCAGTTGCGGCAGCGGGAGCAGGAGCACCGGCAGTTCTTCCTGGTGGGGTACAGCGTGGCCCAGTACCGGCTGGACGATTACCCCTTGGCCATGCTGCTGCATCACAATGGCAAAAAGGCGGAGGTGGACGTGGTAGCCACGTTCCTGCCCGGCGAGGTGGTGGAAAGCTTGTATTCCGCCATGTTTGGAGCGGGATTGCAGGTGGCCAGCATGACGCTGGAGCCCATTGCCGCCATGAACGCCGCCATACCGGGGGATATCCGGTTGCTGAACCTGGCGTTGGTGGATATCGGCGCGGGCACCTCGGATATCGCCGTGTGCCGGGACGGCAGCGTGGTGGGCTACACCATGGCTACCGTGGCGGGAGATGAGATCACCGAAGCCCTCATGCGGGAGTATCTGGGGGATTTTTCCACCGCCGAACAGATAAAGGCCGGTCTTTCCACCGGCGGGGAGCTGCGCTTTACCGACATCCTGGGTCAGGAGCAGTCCTGTACCGTCCAGGAGGTGGAGCAGGTGCTGGCTCCTGCGGAGGAGCTGCTGGCCCGGGAGATCGCCCAGCGGGTGCTGGGGGTCAACGGCGCAGCGCCTTCAGCTCTGTTTCTGGCAGGCGGCGGCAGCAAGCTGCCCACCCTGCGGGAAAAGGTGGCGGCGGCGCTGGAGATGGAC
>DXXH01000049.1:15614-19571 GCA_019416395.1 Clostridiales bacterium | reverse complement strand
CTGTAGAGGAAAAAGCCGCTCCTGCCGTGAAAGCAACCAATCCCGCTGCGGAAAAGGCAGCAACTCCTGCCAAGGAACCAACTCCCGCTGAAGCATCAGCTCCTGTAGAGGAAAAAACTGCTCCCAAAAAGGCCACCAAAAAGAAGGCCTCTTCTGCAGCGAAAAAAGCGGAAACCACCGCAAAGCGTAAAACTACTACCAAGAAAACCACCGCTCCTGTTGTGGAAGAACAAGCCCCTGTTGAAAAGGAGACAACCCCTGTGAATATACAGTCCGACCTGCCCAGGAGAAGTGTGGCGTTTATTGGTTCGGAATGTCACCCCTTTGTCAAAACAGGCGGTTTAGGGGACGTTATGTACGCTTTGCCCCGGGAATTGGTGCGGCTCAACTGCGATGTCCGGGTGATTCTCCCCCGCTACGCCTGCATTCCTCAGAAGTACCAGGAGAAGATGGTCTACCGGGGTGAGTTCTACATGGATCTGGGCCAAACCGGCCGGGAGTATTACGTGGGAATCATGGAGTATATCTGCGACGGCGTCGTGTATGACTTTATCGACAACCAGGAATTTTTCTCCTCGGGAAATCCCTATCTGAACCTTGTAGACGACATTCCCAAATACTGCTTCTTCAGCAAGGCAGCTTTAGCCGCACTAAACTTCCTAAATTGGATTCCGGACATTATCCATTGCCACGACTGGCAGGCAGCCCTTGTGCCGGTATACCTGCGTACCCTGTTCCAGAATTCCCCGGTGGGACATGCCCGTTCTATTCTCACCATTCACAATCTCCGCTTCCAAGGCATTTACAACATTCCCACGATCCGATACTGGTCTGGACTGCCCGATTCCGTGTTTAACATGGGCGCTTTGAAACAGGACTATGAAGACGCCAATATGCTCAAGGGCGGTCTGGCCTACGCGGACCGGATCACCACGGTCAGCGGCACCTATGCCCAAGAGATTCAAACCAGCGAATACGGAGAGCATCTGGAGGGACATCTGCGCTATCACAGCGGCAAATTGAGAGGCATTGTCAATGGTATCGACTACGGCATGTGGAATCCGGAGACTGACCCTGCCCTGGCGGTAAATTATGGCCTTGGCAATGTGCTGGATCACAAGATGGAAAACAAGTTGGCCCTGCAAAAGGAATTGGGTCTGGAAGAAGACGAAAGCAAATTTGTCATCGGTTTAATTTCCCGGCTCACCAATCAAAAGGGCCTGGATCTTGTCAGTTCCATCGTTCCCCAAGTGCTGGACGGCAACACCCAGATTGTGGTGCTGGGCACCGGCGATAAACAGTATGAGGATACTTTCCGCTACTATGAGGACACCTACCGGGGAACATTTTCCGCCTGCATTCAGTACGATGAAGCCAGAGCTCACCGAATTTACGCCGGCGCCGACGCGTTACTGGTTCCGTCCCGCTTTGAGCCCTGCGGCCTGACCCAGCTCAACGCCATGCATTACGGCACCATTCCCATTGTCCGGGAAACCGGCGGCCTAAAAGACACGGTAGAGCCCTATAACACCTTTACCGGGGACGGCAATGGCTTTACGTTTGACCGTTATGAATCCGGTCTGCTTCTGGACGCCATCAACCGCGCCAAGACCGTTTATTTCACCAATCGCTATCACTGGGACGAGGTTGTCCAAAGGGACATGGCAAAAGATGTTTCCTGGGAGAATTCCGCCAAGCAGTATAAGGACTTGTATCTGGAGCTGACCCAGTGGTAAACCCGATTTAAATGGGAAATAAAAGGGAAATTGGAATCACTGGCTGCTAAAGCTTCCAACGACTTCCCATAAAACAACAAGGACGCCTGGTCATCTCGCCAAGCGTCCTTGTTTTCTATGGATTGCGTTTGAAACGGCATTTTCAAAGTCTTTGCCCATTTTCAGAGGCGTTTCCCATCTTTTCAAGCCTTCGGAATGTCCGCTTTATACCGGGTGCTTCAGAAACAAAATTGCCTCCAACCGGCCAAAGCCAGTATCGGTGTAGGTTCCGGTTACCGTATCTCCAGAAGAGACTTTTTGGGAGATGACCGGGGGCTTGATATCACAGTTTAACCCCTGGCCCGCAAGAACTGTCGCCGCGTTGCCGCAGGAAATATTTGTCAACTCGCATAGGGCCGATTGCACCAGCTCATCTATCTCATCTAGTTCCATCATCGTCATGCTGTGAATCAAGTACAACGCCAAGTCCTTGGAGAATCCAAAAACCACAGTTCCCTGGGTATCACCGACCAGCTCCAGTTCGATAAAGATATCCCCTTGCGCCGTAAATGCCTGCTCTTCATGACGCTGCGCCTCATCGAATTGCATAGCCGCCATGGAGCCCATTACGTCCAAAGCGCAGTTGGAAAACAATTCCGAAAACCGCCCAAAAGCCGCCGCTTCACCGCTGGTGGTATCGCCGGAAACGATCTTCTGGTCCGTATCCACCACATGATAGATCAACCAGGCAGTCACCGTACCGACCAGATCTTTCATTGTCTCCAAATTGAAACCATTTTTCTCCAGGGCTTTCTCATAGTTTACCACAGTCTGGGTAAAACGCCGGTGTTCCTCTTTGTGCGCCTCAATGCCAGCGTAGTGAATCGACGCCTGATACTCTTCCTCGTCACGGAAATGGTAAATCACGTATTCCTTCAAAAATCCCAATGCTTTCTGATAGGACTCTATGGTGGCGTTTTCCGATACCGCCCGCACCAAATCTTCCGTCATGCGGAACAATTCGATATGTTGTTCATCAATCCGGTCCACCCCAAGCCGATAACTGTCTTTCCACATCATCGCTGCCGTTCAATCCCTTCGTAAAAGTTGTATTCAATATATTGTACCATACAATGAAAAAAACTACAATCCTGTGAGGAAGGCCCATAAATCCTTTTCCCAATCCTCATAGACAAACGCGCCTCTTTTCCTGTATAATCAAATCATGGAATCCTTTCATGGGAAACAGATCTGTGACCAGAGGAGAAATAATATGATGAACTATCCCATCTTACCTCAGTTAACCCCAGACGGAACCGTTTATCAAAACGAGCAAATGGGAACCCTAGAAGCCATGCTGCCCCCAGGTCCCTGGGACAGCGCCCACGCTCCCACGCTGTTGGAAACACCTCAAGGGGATCTGCTGTGCGCTTGGTTTGCTGGAACTTTCGAAGGCAATCCAGACATACGCATTGTTTGCTCACGGCTTCCCAAGAACGAAGGCGCGTGGACTATACCGGAACCGATCTCCTCCGATCCAAAGCGGAGCGAACAAAATCCGTCCTTGTTCCAGGCGTCGGAAACAGAAATCTGGGCTGTTTACACTGCCCAATTGGCCCGAGCCCCTGGCAAAGATAATATGCAATATACTTCCGTTATCCGCCGCCAGCGCAGTGTTGACAGCGGCCTTCACTGGGGTCCGGCAGACACTTTGTTCTCCCGGGAAGGCAGTTTTTGCCGCCAGCCCATTCAAAAGTTGTCCAACGGACGATGGATTTTTTCCAATTGGATATGCAGCGATGGTGATGACGGTTTGGCAGGAGATCCCACTGTCTTCCAGATTTCCGATGACCAGGGTAAAACTTGGAGATGGGTAGAAATGCCCCATAGCCAAGGAAAAGTCCACGCCAACGTGGTGGAGCTATCCCCTGGGCATTTGTTGGTTTTTCTCCGCAGCAGGGAAGCGGATTGGATCTACCGCAGCCAGTCTATGGACAACGGCGACACCTGGAGTTCTCCTCTCCCCACTCCCCTGCCCAATAACAATTCCAGCATCAGCGCTTTAAAATTGCGGAGTGGCCGGATTGCCATCGCCTACAACCCCACACAGCGTCCCGGAACACAGCCCGGCGTGGCGGTATGGCCTGGATTGCGCTGCCCGGTGGCGGTAGCACTATCGGAAGACGGTGGACACACGTTTCCTCTGATCCGGTATCTGGAATTAGGGGAAGGGTTTGTCGGG
>DXXH01000049.1:0-15604 GCA_019416395.1 Clostridiales bacterium | reverse complement strand
CCGCCAATATGAATACCCTTGCCTGATCCAAAGCCAGGACGGCGCTCTCCACTTGGCTTTCTCCTACCAGAACCGGCGGGGAATCAAATGGATTTCTTTCCGGGAAGAGGACGTCATCGGCGCAAAGCGGGAAACCAGCGGGATCTATAATCCCACATCTGCAAGAAAATAATTTTCCCATTGACTTTTCCGCTTTTATGTGATAACGTAATGGTAAACCGTTGAGAAAGAGTAAGTACCCTCAGGATACCTGTTTTCA
The DNA here is from genome assembly GCA_019416395.1 of Clostridiales bacterium. Classification (GTDB taxonomy): domain Bacteria; phylum Bacillota; class Clostridia; order Oscillospirales; family Acutalibacteraceae; genus Acutalibacter. The sequence continues at coordinate 15,345 of DXXH01000049.1, read as the reverse complement.
GAGAGCCGCTGGTGGTGGGATTGCGGTAACCGGAGCTGAGGCGAATGGGCTTTCGAGGGCGAGCCGAATCAACAGTAAGCGAGCCGGAGAACGAACTCCGTTACCAAAGAAAGCATATGTTTGTATGCGTGAGTGGATGCGGATACCGCATCAAGCCGGGTGGCACCGCAGGAGTGTTACGCTCTTGTCCCTGCATATTTTGTAAGGGACAAGGGCGTTTTTTATTTGCCTCGTCCCAGAAAGAGGTACTCAAATGAAACTGGAAAACTATGAAGTCCATCTGCCAAGCTACTCCATCGGTGATAAGATCTACGATAAGATCGGCCCGGTATGCGAGTCTTACGGCAAAAAAGTGCTGGTAATCGGCGGCCGCAAAGCCTTGGAAGCCGCCTATGACAAAATCGAATCCTATGTGAAACAGACTAATCTGGAGATCATCGGCAAAGAAATCTATGGCGAGAACTGCACCTATGCCACGGTGGATCGGCTGCGCGCTATGCCCCTGTACCAAGAGGCGGACATGGTCTTTGGCGTAGGCGGCGGCAAAGCTCTGGATACAGTAAAATGCCTGTGCATCACCGATGATAAACCGGTGTTCACCTTCCCCACCATTGCATCGAATTGTGCCGCCACCACTTCCGTATCCATCATGTACAACGAGGACGGCACCTTCTTAAAACCCAACTTCTTTGTACGTCCCGCCATGCACGCCTTCATCGACACGGAAATCATCGCCAAAGCGCCTAGCCAGTATCTATGGGCAGGAATCGGCGACACCTACGCCAAATACTACGAGGCCATGATTTCGGCCCGGGACGAACAGCTGGAGCATTTCACCGCCTTGGGAGTGCAGGTCAGCCGCATGTGCCGGGATCCCTTGCTGGTCTACGGTGCCCAGGCTCTGAAGGACCACAAGCAGGGATTGTGTACTTATCCGGTAGAGCAAGTAGTGCTGGCCATCGTGGTCACCACAGGTATCGCCTCGATCTTCCTGACCAAAGACTTCACCCCAGACTACAACAGTGGCCTGGCCCATGCCATTTTCTACGCTCTTACCGCCTATCCCGTCATCGAGGAACGCCATCTTCATGGAGAGGTGGTAGGCTTTGGGATTTTGCTGGCGTTGTTGGTAGACGGTCAGTATGAAGAATTCGAAAATATTTACCAGTTGAACAAGTCCATCGGCCTTCCCACACACTTGAAAGACATTGAGATCACTCCGGCCCAGTGGGAAGAATGCGTAGAGCGTATTCCCACCATGTCGGACGTTGCCCACTATCCCTACCGGGTAACCCGGCAGATGCTGAAAGAGGCCATGGCTGTTTTGGAAGAAAGGGGGGCAAAAGAGCGATGAAAAAGACAACGACGGGTGCTCTGGTTCTAGGTGTGGCGTTTGTGTGGTTTACCACCCATTTTGGGGGCGGATTTGCCTCCGGCGCCCAGATCTACAGCTACTTTGTGCGTTACGGCGCATGGTGCGTGGTAATGCCCGTGCTGGCCATGCTTTATAATGGAGTATTTTTTGCCTATAGCCTGCGGTTTGCCCGGAAGCACCAGGTCTACGACTACCGCTCCTACAACAACGCCTTTTACGGAAGGTTCGCGCCCATTTTTTCCAACCTGTTTGAGCTTTTGTATCTTTGCGTCATGTGTGTGGCTCCGGCCGTGGCTTTTGCCACTGGGGGTGCTACCCTGAGCCAGCTCACCGGACTGCCCTATCTGCTCTGCACGTTCCTCATCGGCGTATTCATCTTTGTGGTGGCCATTTTTGGTACCGATCTGGTACGACGGGTGGCATCCGTGCTTTCCATCTGCATCATCGCCGGGCTTCTCATTGTTTACCTGCCCAACATTGTCCTCAACGCGGAAAAGATTACACAGGCGGTTCAGTCCATGGGCGAACAGCATCTTTCCCTGGGGCCGGCGCTGTATTCCGCATTTCTCTACGGCACCTTCCAGCTATCCAACATTGCCGTGTTCGTGCAGCACGCCAAATCCTTCGAAAAGCCTGGGGACGCTGTGAAAAGTATGGGGGTAGGCGTTGTGATCAACGCCTTGATGATGGTAATGGTGGTGCTGGGCTTGATGACGGTCTATACCAACCCCGAAGCTGCCAGCCAAAGTGTTCCCACTCTGTTCATGGTAGAAAACGGCGTAGGCGCTTCCTTCATGACCCCCTTGATTTCCTTGCTCATTATTCTGGGTGCTGTATCCACCGCTGTAAACATGGTAGCCGCCATGGTCAAACGGGTTTGCGGCCAGCAGACGGACAAGAAAGATGCTGTCACAAAAGCAGCCTCACTGGGACGGTTCCACGTCACCAAAAAAGAGGTGATCGCCGCACTGGTCTGCTGTATAGTGGATTTTGGCATCGCCCAGTTCGGCCTGCTGAACTTGATTCAAAAGGCGTACAGTGGTATTGCTTACCTGGCAATTCCCGTGATCCTCATTCCCTACATCATTCACATGATAGTCACCCGTTTCGACACAAAAGAAGTGGGACAAAAGACGGCATCAAAGTAGTTTTGGACCCTGGTTTTGGGAAGTCACTTTATGCCCCCACTGCACGTGCCAAGAACTTTATTTGTGACAAACCTTTGAAATTACAAAAAACAAATGCTATACTGTAAAGCAATGGAAAAGCGCTGAAATCCACCTATGGGGAAACCGTCCGGATCACAGGGAACAGGAACACTCCAACCGGGTGCAGGCAGGCTTGGGGGACTTAAAATGGAAAAAACAGAAATAGCTACATTCACCAACATGTGTATGATCTATGACGGCCAGGGAAATGTGCTGGTGCAAAACCGGACAGATCCCCATTGGCCCGGCATTACCTTTCCAGGCGGCCACGTGGAAAAAGGGGAATCTTTTACAGATTCCGTGATCCGCGAAGTGTTCGAAGAGACAGGGCTGACAATCTCCCAGCTGCAACTGTGCGGCATTAAGGACTGGACAACCGTCGACGGGGTCCGCTACATTGTGTACCTATATAAAACCAATTGTTTTCAAGGTACGCTGACCTCTTCCGCCGAAGGAGAAGTCCGCTGGGTATCTCTCAAGGAGCTTCCAACCCTGCCACTGGCCAGTAGTATGGATTCCACGCTGAAAATCTTCCTCAACGATCAACTCACAGAACTATTTTTTCATGACGAACATGGCCATTGGGTGGAATCGTTCAAGTAGAACACCGAACATTTCTCGTGAAAGCCGCTTGATTCCACTTCACCGAAATCGAAAAGCCACCAGCTCTGTCACACACAGAACTGGTGGCCTTTTTCATTTATCCCCTAGCTAACAACTTCCTATGTTCGATGAAGGACGCCTTGCGGCTGTTTCTCCCATTGTTTCAGCCTGTTCTCCCAAACACTCCGGCGTCTCTCTTTCCAAAAGGAAGAAAACTCTCTGCTCAGTTGGCTTTAGAAAACACCAGCATATTGCTCATCAGACGTCCCGCGGGAACCATAGCGCTTCCCTGGAGATACAGCGCGCAAGAAGCACCGCCGTCCAGATTCATGGCCGTCTGGCACCCTAAGCTGGCCATCACCTGGGAAAGCTTACTCAAAGAGCAGGTGGCATTGGCGATCACCACTGTCCCGTCCTGTTTGACGCCAATGGCCATACGGGCAGACGACCCCACTGTTACATGGGTATCGGTAAAGCCTTCCTGAGCGTACGTGGTGGCATTGCCGTAAGCCTTCCCGTTTTTCACCAAAGTGGGACCGCAGCTCAGCGCAGTCATAATATTTTGCGTGGAAGAACCCTCATACCGGTATGAACGGTTCAGTTGATCCCCCACCTGGCAGCTGGCAACCAGCGTATCCCACTGAGAACGCTGCATCCGCTCATACAGCGCAAATCCAGATTCCGGAATGGGAACATCAGTGGCGTTTTCATAGACTTTGGTCACCACACCATTGGCGTCGGCCACAGCAGCATGAAGGACTTTTCCGGGTATCTTGGTGCCAAACGCTCTGGTGCAGATCATTTTTGTGCCATCGTTCTGAGCAACCGCTAAATTGACCCCCACCTGATCGTTACCAGATACCTTTATCTCTTCCCCATTCCGGGTAATGGTTACGGTCTGATAGGTTTTAAAAAACTCGATGGAAGCTCTCCCGGAAGCGTCCACAACAAACGTGGGCTTGTAGGGGGTATTGGCATTGTCCAACCGGATAAATTCCCCATTGTTCAGCAACGTGGAATAGGTGGTGTAATTGCTGGAATCGTAGGAATTGTAAAACGCCCCATTGACCGCCACATAGGCATTGGTGCGCTTGGCAATGCTGGACGCACTTTCCACGGTGAACAGCTTGTCATTGGCCACCACCGCTTTGGCCACATAGCCATTTAGGGGGTTAAATTCCACTCCCCGGACACTCACTCCGGCCACGGTCTTATTAAACTTGACCGCCGCCACAAATTCCTTGGGTGGTTCAGTTTCCGGCTCATCGTCTTCCGGCAATTCGATGTTGGTATCCACGCCCAGAATATCGTCCAGATTCAGCAAAAATTGGGCCAACTGCTCCCGGGTAGCCCTGCCCAGGGGTGAAAGGGTGGTGGAAGAAGTGCCGCTCATAAAACCCGACTTGATTGCCCAGCGAACGGCCTCTTTGGCGTATTCGCTCACCTTTGCATAATCGGTATAAACGGCCATCTGGCTTTCTTCCGCCAGTTCTGGATCCCGGGAAATGCCATCGTTATCCAAGCCCATTTTATAATAGTTGTAAACCATCACGCACACATCTTGGCGGGATACATTCTTACCGGGACCGAAGGTGGTAGGCGACGTACCGGAAACCACCTGGTTTTCCTTTCCCCATGCCACAGCGTCCTCGTACCAGCTTCCTTCCGGCACATCTGAGAAATATCCCGTGCCTGCGGGGGCGGGTTTCCCCGATTTATTCCACAGCACCTGAGCAACCATAGCCCGCTCCACGGTCCCGGCAGGCTGGAACAAATCGTTCCCCACACCGCTCATATACCCTTTGGCGTAGCAATACTCCACCGCACGGTAGGACCAGTTCCCCTTTTGAGTCACGTCGCGAAACGTCCTGGCCGCCAACGCAGGCATGGTAAGCGTCAACAGCAGCACCAACGCCAGAAGAACACTGACCACTTTTTTTCCAATTCTTTTCTTCATGTTTATCCCTCTCCTTTCGAATTCCTCGCGCCTTACAAGCTTCCCTATCTTATCCCCCTTCATAGAATCATTTTAGATCAAATCTTCTTTTATGAAAAAGATTTTCTATTTCCGCAAAATCATTTTACCAAAAAATTCTAAAACCAGCAAGAATTATTTTTCAATATAAGAAAATTATTTTTGCTTTTCACCAACCGAAACCACCAAATCCATTGCACCGTGGTGATCTCCTCTGCGTTTTTCCTGGAATCTGGAACCCGTTGCCGGAGAGCCATTTTGTATAACTCACTTTAAAAGATCTGGAAAAAATTTACCCAACAAAAAAACGGGCAGGTTTCCCCAAAGGAGTACCTACCCGTTATTTCTCAATTTTCACTTGTTCTGCCGGAAAAACAGCGCTAATCCCAAACCATTACGCCGCCTGCTCCTGTTCTTCTTCCACATCACGGATTGTGATGGAAGTAATGACAGGCTGTTCCTCTGCTGGAATGGTCCCATTGTCATCCGTAGGCTGAGCGCTTTCGCAAATCTGATCCACGATATCCATTCCCTCTGTCACATAACCGAATACTGCGTACTCCCCGTCCAAATACGTGGAATCTTCTTGGACAATGAAGAATTGGGAACTGGCGCTGTCGTAATCCTCTGATCTGGACATGGATACCGCTCCCCGGGTATGGGATAATTCGTTCTCAAAACCGTTCTCAAAACCGTTCTCAGAAAATTCCCCGGGAATGGTTTCATCGCTTCCACCAGTACCGTCCCCATTGGGATCCCCACCCTGCATCATAAATCCATCGATAATCCTGTGGAAGGTAAGTCCATCATAGAACCCGCTCTCTGCCAGGGAAATAAAATTCTCCACAGTCTCCGGCGCCGCGTCCCCGTCCAAGGCGATGGTTATGGTGCCGTAATCCTGGATCTCTAAATCCGCGTAGGCTGTGGCGTTGACGTTCTCTTCCGCTGCGGTTGTGTCTGTCTCCGTTTGGGTCGTCTCATCTTCCGAGGATTCTCCTGAAGAGACTTCAGACAACACAGACTCTGTATTTTCCACCACTGAGTCTTCCGAAGCAGTGGAAACTGTCTCCTCGGATTCCAGAGAATCGTCTCTCACCGCCGCCCATACAATCCCGCCGGTAAGGCAAGCGACTGCCGCCACGGATACTACCACCGCGACAATCCGTTTCCGCTTTTTCCGAATTTTTTTCTGAATGGGCCCGCACAAAGCGTTTATCGCTGCCAGGATCGTCTGGTCCACGCTGGGTGTAATCTCCGCTCCAGCCCGTTTTCTTTCCAAGGCCCGGTGGAACTCCTCTGGCGTGAGAGACAGATCCTTCCCAGCCTTTCGGGAAGCCGCTGTAAGAATCCGCTTCAAGTTGGTGGCTTCCGCCTGCAATGCCAGTTGGACTGTCTCTTCATTGGTGTGGAATAATCTGGCCAGCTGGGAAGGGGTATCTCCACATAAGGCAGTCAACACATAGAGGAACCGGTGCAGCGGCGGCAAATTCGCCAGTACCGTCTCCCAAGCTTCTCCACGCACCTGGACATCGTCCCCCACCCCCTGAATAAAATCCCGGTTTTGGGGAATCCGGAACGCCTTATTGTCTTTTTTCGCTACGGCTGCTTTGCAAAGCGCCGCTGTTTTCAGCAAGGCACCTTGAGAAAAGTCTTCCTCAGTATTGATTCGCCCGGACAGTACCTGATCCCACAGATTCCGGTAGATTCTGGGCACCATCACACTGGCCGCTTTTTCATCGCCCAACAGCAAGGTGCTCAGGTACATCACATTGGTCTTGGTCATATCCAGCAAGGATTCCATGGCTTCACGGCAACCCTTGCGGGCTTTATCAGTAAGGTTCAACATGTCCAATTCTTCCTTTCTCTATCCATAAAAATGGGCAGGCCCATTTCCGGCCTGCCCACGTTTCAAACAAGCTTACGCCGCACTGCTGTCTGTTTCCCCAGACGCTTCTTCCAGAGCGGAAGTTTCCGCCGTATCTGTGGACTGGGTTGTATCGCCGCTGTCCGTACTGTCAGCCAAATCGCTGTCCATTTCCACATCAAGAACCGTCACGGTTTGTACCCCATCTTCGTCTGTGGTCACCGCAACCATATCGCCTTCCACCAAATCGTCCATGGCGATCTCTGTCAAGGCTCCTTCTGTCACCGACTGGAACACAGCGTCATCTTCCACCGTAATAGTCCTGCTTTCTCCGGTGTTTGTCAAAGTGACACCTTCCATATCCGTGTAATCGGTCACTTCGCTGTCTGCCTCATAGACGTCCAGTACCAATGTAGTGCTGCCCACATAGGTGATCTCCCCGATCACGTCACCTTCCAACGTTTCTTCTTCGCTGCTTTCCTCTTGGGAAACGCTGGATTCCGAGCTGGTATCAGAGCTTGTTTCCGAGCTGGTCTCGGAACTGGTCTCCGAGCTGCTGGACTCTTCCTCGGTTTCCGAACAACCGGCAAACATTCCCAAACACAAAAGCATCGCCAATACTGTGGCAGTCAACCCTGCAAATTTTTTCATAAGTTGGAATCCTTCTTTCTGTATTCATTTCATGTGATGGGTTCCCCCTTCACTGTCCCCAGTATACCGGCGATGCCTAAAGTCAAGCTTAATTCTAAAGTGACGGTTGTGTGAAACCTTTCTTATAAAACTGTGTGGGAAATCGGCAAAAAAAGAGCGGCCCGTTCTGCCGGACCGTCTCAGTTTCCCACTCTTATAAACACAGTACCAACACCAGAACGCCTACCGCCAAAAGTACCGCTCCCACGCCGACTCCCATGCCCAGAAAAGCCAGCCGCTTCCCTGTCCACGGTCTTTTTTTCCGTTTCTTTGGGGGCTTGACCGGCAGACCCACCTGTTTCCACAAGGTCATTCCCAAAGTCTCAGGAATCTCCACCTCTTGAAAACCGTTTCCCGCCATATCCCGGAATTGGGTGGTCAACCGCACATAAGCGGCCCGCTGGGGCAAAGTCCACCGGACTCTTTTTTGGGCCAAAAACTCTTCCCACTGCGTGAGACGTTCTTCCAGTGGCTGTTCCGGTTCCCCGGCCGCCTGGGAAATCTGCCGAGGTGTCATTCCCCCATAAGCGTACAGCCAGTAATAAGGCCTGGCCTTAGGCGGCAGTTTTCCCACCTCGTCCACAAGAGGCTGGTAAACCTTGGCAACTTGGGGTGGTGGCAAGGACTCAAACTCTTCCAAACGCTCCAAATCCTTTTGATACTGGGAAAGGATTTCCCCGGAAAGCAATGTTTCAAAATCCTCTTCCACAGGCGTTTTCAAAGCAGATACAGACTTCAAAGCCGCCTTCCAGGAAGAAATCAGCAAAGGCGCCGCCCCCGCTGTGTCCCCTGCCAGCTGATAGCACAAAAACCAGGAGCGTTTCAAATTTTCCTGGCAAAGGATCCACAATGCCCAGCGCCTGCCTTTTTGCACGCCTTCCAACAATTCCTGTTCCATTGAGGATATCCTCTCCTTCCTTGTTTCACGCTATTTTACCCCGGTCAGCTAAAGACAGGCTAAAGGGTCACAGAAACTTCGCATTCCTTTTAGATTCCCTTAAGAATGGCGTAGTAAACTACCTTTAAAGGAAGCCGCTAGTGCGGCGGGAAGGAGAGAGAAAGCGTTATGCGGCTGTTGATTGCGGAAGACGATCCCAAATTGCTAAAAACTCTTAAGCATATTTTCGAAAGCAATAAATATATGGTAGACGGGGTCAATGACGGGCAGGACGCCTTGCTTTACGCCGAAACAGAAGAATACGACGGGCTGATTCTGGACATTATGATGCCGGGAATGAATGGAGTCGATGTGCTGAAACAACTGCGGGGCCAGGGCATTTCCACACCAGCCCTGTTTCTCACGGCCAAGACGGAAGTCTATCAGCGCGTAGAAGGATTGGACGCTGGGGCGGACGACTACTTGCCAAAACCCTTTGCCACCTCTGAATTGCTGGCCCGGGTGCGGGCCATGCTCCGGCGGAAGGACAATTTTGTGCCAGACCTGCTGACTGTGGGAAAACTTTCCCTTAATCGCTCCACCTATGAATTGCTCTATAGAGGAAAAACACGCTCCTTAAGCGGACGAGAATTTCAAATTATGGAAATTCTCATGCAACGTCCTGGATTTGTGGTACCTACTGACCTCTTTCTCTCCCATGTCTGGGGGTGGAACAGTGAAGTGGACATCAGCGTGGTGTGGGTTCACATCTCGAATATCCGAAAAAAACTTAGCCAGTTGAACGCTCCGGTGGAAATCCGCTTTATCCGTGGAGCGGGCTACGTGTTGGAGACCAGAAAATGATCTACCGTCTGCGAAAAAAATTCATCAAGATCTGCACGCTTTCCTTTCTCGCCGTGTTCCTGCTGCTCTTTTCCTGCATCTACCTGATCACCTATCTGCAAACCACCTGGTCCCTGGACGAGCTGGCAGACATCGTGGCGGAAAATGATGGCAGCTTTCCCAAGCTACAGGATCTGACGCCTCATGCCGGGGAAGAGCTCCGGTCAGCGGAGCGAAATCCGGAAGCCCCCTTTACCACCCGCTTTTTTACGGTCCGTTTTGACGAAACCGGGGAATTCCTTTCGGCGGACATCAAATCCATCGCCAGTGTCACCGAAGAGGAAGCCGTCCGCTATGGAAAACAAGCGCTCCAGCAACCGCGGGAACGGGGCTGGGTAGGCTCCTACCGGTTCAAGGTCTACCGTACAGAAGAGGGAAAAGCCGTAGTGTGCGTCAGTGGGTCCACCGCTACAACCATGAACCGCAATTTTCTCACCACCTCTTCCCTGGTATTCGTAGGCGGAAGCCTGGTGGTCTTGCTGCTGGTAATCCTATTTTCCAAACGGGCGGTCAAACCGGTAGCGGAAAGCTATGAGCGTCAAAAACAATTTGTCACCGATGCCAACCACGAGCAAAAACGCCCTTAACCCTGATCCGGGCCAATCTGGACATTCTGGAATCGGAAACCGGGCCAAACGAATGGCTTTCCGATATCCGTGATGAAACGGCCACCATGTCCCAACTGGTGGGACATTTGGTGACCTTGGCCCGCATAGATGAGGAAAAATCCCAGCTGGAAATGGAACCTTTTGATTTGGCCGAAGCCGTATTCGACACAGTTTCCGTGTTCGTTTCCGCGGCGGAAAACGCTGGAAAAGGGTTGAACGTTCAAGCTCTTTCCACCTTGGAATACACAGGAAATGAAGCGTCGATCCGGCAGCTGGTATCCATCTTGTTGGACAACGCCGTAAAATACTGTGACCCGGGCGGTGTGATCCAGGTCACTTTGTCCCCTGGGAAGCACCCTGTCCTCACAGTGGACAACACCTGCTCCGCAATCGACCAATTGCCTCTCACCAAACTATTTGACCGGTTTTACCGTGCCGATCCAGCCCGCACGTATGGCAGTGGTTTTGGCATCGGCTTGTCCATCGCCAAAGGGATTGTGGAAAAGCACCACGGTGAAATCACAGCACTGCATGAAAACAGCCAAACAATCCGGTTCCGGGTAAAGCTGTAACAGAAAAAGCCCAGGCAAACCACCAAGGTCTGTCTGGGCTTTTTGACGCGGCAAAGCCAAAATTATTTTTCAGTAGACTCAATCCAAGTATACTGGTTCCCCGACTGGATAAATTTTACCGGCACCTGTTCCCCAATTACCTGAGGCAGCCATTCTGCCATATAGGCCATGCCAGGCTCTTCCCAGTTGAAGTGGCCCGGGGTGAGGAGCGCCCTCTTTTTTCCAAGGGCCAGGGCGTCCTGCACATATTCCACCACGGTCCAATCCACTGTTTCACCGGGAATGATCACCTGGACATCGTGCTTATCGATAAAATCAATGCCCACACGGTCCATGGAACCTCCCAGGAAATGAAACACCACAGCGGCCCGAGTCACTTCCATATCCGGATCCCCTACAATCCGCATACCGGAAATTCCCATCACCTGGTTGAGGTGGTTCGCCACAGCCTTCACCGTAGTGGCTGGCAGATCATACACACACCCAGGCATAAACCCTTCGCTGCTCACGTACTGCTCCCAGCCCAGCTTTTTGGTCAGTCCGCTGAAAATGCCATCGGGCTTTTGGTTGTGCATATGATCGTGATCCCGATACACCACGATCCCCGTTTCGTCCAGCAGCTTTTTCTTGGCCTGGTATACGCTGTTTTCCTGGAGCCAATCCGTTTCATCCCAGCCGTCAAAGAACAAAGGCTCATGGCCCAGCACAAAATTGTACCCCAGTTCCGCCGCCTTCTGAATGACCGCTGCAGTAGGACAGCAAGTGGTGACAATTCCTGTACACTCCTGGTCCGGATTGCCATATTGGACAATATCGCAAGTTTTGCGGCCTTCTTCCAAAGGCCCGTGATAGACTTCTACCTTCGCAATGATTTCTGAAATTTTCATATGGAACTCTTCCCTTCCCTATTAAACAAATTTTCCTTACACAACGCCCCAAACACATTTTTACGGCGGAACCGCAAAGATACGTTTGGGGCGAAAAGTTCACATGTGTTAAATTGTCCAGCTGTTAGCCCTTAACACCACCGATAACGATGCCCTTGACAAAGGACTTCTGAATGAAGGGATAAACAACCATAATCGGTACAACCGCCACCACAGCGATCGCCATACGGATACCCACGCTGGGCAGAGTACCAAGCTCAATGTTAATGCCCTGCAATTGTGCGGAAGATTTGAGGAACTGCACGTTGTTCAGCATGGTGGTCAACACGTTCTGAATGCTGTACAATTCCTTGTGCTGCACAATGTAGTACAAGCCATTGGTCCAGTCGTTCCAGTAGGCCAGGCCAGCCATCAGACCGATGGTGCCAATGATGGGGGTGGAGATGGGCAGCACCACATTGATCAAGGTCCGCAGTTCGCTGGCACCGTCCAAATGGGCAGCTTCAATAATGGCGTCGGGAATGTTGGTCTTGAAGTAGTTCCGCATCAAGATCACGTTGAAAGCGCTCATCAAGAAGGTGGGAATCAGCAGAGCGAAAATGGTATCACGAATGTGGAATACCTGGGAGTAAATGATATAGGTGGGCACCAAGCCGCCATTGAACAGCATGGTGAAGAATACCAGGAACGCCAGGACATTGCGGCCCTTCAGCTCCGGACGGGAAAGCGGATAAGCAAGACCAATGGTGAAAACGATATTGCAGGCAGTGCCGATAATCGTTACCAAGAAGGTGATGCCGTAAGCCCGGAACACGGTATTGCTGGCTTTGAAAATATATTCATAAGACGCGGTGCTGAACTTCTGAGGGAAGAAGGAATAACCGTTGGCGGTCAATGTAGCTTCATCGGTAAAAGAAGCCATCACCAACAACAGCATGGGCAGCACACACAACAAGGTCAAGATAACCATGACAACGTTTGGGACAATTTTAGAAGCCTTACCTGATGTAATCAATTTTATTCACCCTTTTCCTGTAAAGACATTAGAATAGTGCGCTGTCCGCATCAACTTTTTTCACAACGAAGTTAGCTCCCAGCACCAGCACGAAGCCCAGAATGGACTGAAGGAAGCCGGCGGCGGAAGAACGGGCCACGTCGTTGGTCTGCAACAAAGCGCGGAACACGTAGGTATCAATGGTGTTGGTAACATCGTAAAGCATGCCGTTGTTCATGGGAACCTGATAGAACAGACCGAAATCGGAATAGAACATGCGGCCGATAGCCATGATGGTCAAGGTGATGATGGTGGTCTTCAGGCAGGGCAGCGTGATGTTGCGGATCTGCTGCCAGGTATTGGCGCCATCAATCACAGCTGCCTCATAATAAGAATCGTCAATGCCAATCAAAGTGGCATAGTACAGAATGGTGTTGTAGCCGAAATTCTTCCACAGGTTGATAAAGGTAAGAATGAAGGGCCAGTAGCCAGGAGAAGAATACCAGCTAATGGGATCCAGCCCCAGAGGCTCCAAAATAGAATTGTTGATAAAGCCGTTATCAGCGCTCAAAAAGGCGAACGCCAGATAAGCAACCACGGTGATGGACAGCAGATAAGGGATCAAGATGCAGGTCTGATAAACACGCATCATCTTGCCCTTGATCTGGGAGAGCAGAATCGCCACCACAATTGCCAGCACAGTGCCCAGCACAATAAACACCAGGTTGTAAAGGACCGTATTGCGGAAGATAATAAAGGCGGCGTCTGTACGGAACAGGTAGGAAAAGTTGCTAAATCCCACCCAGGGGCTCTGCCAAACACCAACAGTATAGTTGATGTTCTTAAATGCAAAGCTCAAACCAAACATGGGCAAATAGTTGTTGATGACCAGATAGGCAAGGCCAGGGATCATCATCAGGTAAAGGGGCAAAGTCCGGGACAGATAGCTGGACTTTTTGACCTTTTTCCCCTTTCCGGCGGGTACCATGCTAGACATTTGTCGATCACTTTCCTCTCTTTCATAACATATCGGGACAGAACTATATCGTGTGGCCTACAGAGCACCGTTCCAGGCCACGAACTACCTTAAAACAGGCTAGCGCGTTTCTGTTTGGGAAAACGCAAGGATTAAATCATGAAAAAGTTCGTCACGAGCAAATTTGGGATTACCTTATAACTTGCGTATAGGCCGATAAACACAGATTTATCGGCCTACACACAAACAAGAGCTATCGCTTCGTTATTTTGAGATTGTTAAAGCAATTACTTGCCCAGGTAAGCGTCGAGCTGAGCCTGCTTCACAGCGATGATCTCATTGATGCCGGCGTCTTCCAGAGCCTGCTGGAACTGAGCCACAGTGGCGTCAACGTCCTGCACAGAACCAGAAAGAATGGGGTTGCTGTACTGGCTGACCACGTTGGTGCAAGCAGTCACTTCATCAGCGCACTCAGTGGTATCAAACTGGCAGCCAAAAGCCTTAGACTGGTTAGCGGAAGCGTTGGCGTCCAGCAACTGAGTGAAGTAATCAGAAGGATACTCGAAGGGCAGAGAAATGGTGGAGTTCAGAGCGGTCCAGCTGTAACCCATGCACCAACCAGTGGTAGAAACGTCCTTGCCGTCCACATAAGCAGCGTAGGAACCGTTGTCGTCTTCCAGAACCTGATAATGCTGGCCCTCAATACCGTTGATCAGCAGATTCGCAACGTCGGGATCGGTAGCCATCAGGTTCAGCAGAGCTGCACACTCTTCCGGATACTTGGTGTTGGGGTTGACGCAGTAGTAAGCGCCGGGGGTTACGGCAACGGCATCGTCATAGATCTGCAGAGAAGCGCAATCCACGCCGAAGTTCTGGGAAGACCAGATACCGTTCATCTCCGCACTGAAGTGAGCGGCGAAACAACCAAAAGCACGCTCAGCAGGGATCAGGTCAGAGGGAGACTCAGTAACGTTCATCAGGTCGGACATGTAAATGCCCATTTCCATCCATTCTTTAACGCACTCGATACGCTCAGCGTACTTGTCGCTGGTCCAGTAGTTGGTGATGGTCTCGTCCTGGCCGAAGTTGTCCAGCACGCCCAGCATGTTGGCGTCGCCCAGGTTGTCCACACGGGTGTCGCCCCAGTTGATGGAACCGTTGTTGGGCCCGATGATGGGAGTATCAGGATACTTCTCATGGATCTTGCGGAAGAGCTCGGTCAGCTCGTCCAGGCTGGACAGCTTATCGCCGTTCTTATAGCCAAATTCCTCAGCGATATCGTTACGCAGAGTGAACACAGCGGTGGAAGCCTGGTCCAGCAAACGGCCAACACCATACATCTTGCCATTCACCATACCAGAATTGTACACGTTCTCGCCCAAGGCAGCCTTCATATCCTCAGCGTAGGGCTCCAGCAGGTCGTCCAGAGCCAGAACCTGTCCATTCTGAGCAGCTGTCACGAAGTTCACGGAAGTGCCGCCTCCGTCAGCCCAGAACACGTCCAGGGTGTCGTCGCCGCCGGAGAGGAGCAGGTTCATCTGCTGCTTGGCGTTGCCGACTTCCATGGTGATGAATTCCACGTTGCAGCCGATCTTTTCAGCAGTGATCTCGCTGAGGGCGGAAGCCACAGCGTCCGCATCGGCGGGAGTGGTGCCGCAAACGATCATCAGGGAAATCGTGGGAAGATCCCCATTTCCAGTGGAAGTATTTTCCCCGGTAGCGGAAGAATTTCCATTGGTGGAAGAATTGCCCGAGTCAGATCCGCAAGCGGCAAAGCAAGTCAGAGACAAGGTCAAAGCCAGCAGGATCGCAA
>DXXH01000048.1:13991-19664 GCA_019416395.1 Clostridiales bacterium | reverse complement strand
GAGCTGGACGAGGAGGAAGATCATTCCATCCCCGCCGACCCCACTGTGAAGAATTTCAGCTATACGATTGCAGACGGGCAGGTGTACTACCGGGAAAACAGCCTCATGCACCCGGTGGAGGTCTCCGTCACGGCGGAAAACCGTATTCGAGGCATGATCGCCCTGCGGGACTGCGCCCGCAACTTAATCGAAACCCAGATGGAGAACGGCTCGGAGGAAGCTGTCCAAGGGGGCCAGCGGGAGCTGAACCGCCTGTACGACAGCTTCACCGCCCAGTACGGCCTGCTCAACAGCCGGGCCAACACTTCGGTTTTCTCCGCGGACAGCAGTTTCCCCCTTCTATGCTCCCTGGAGGTGCTGGACGAACAGGGCAGCCTGAAACGAAAGGCAGACCTTTTTTCAAAGCGCACCATCCAGCCCTACCGGGCCGTCACCCATGTGGACACGGCGTCGGAGGCCCTGGCGGTGTCCCTGGGAGAGAAGGCCAAAGTGGATTTGGAATATATGGCCTCCCTCACCGGGAAGCCCCAGGAGCAGCTGGCGGAGGAGCTGCGGGGCGTTATCTTTCCCGTTCCCGGCCAAAACGAGCCAGACGGTGGGCCAAACTACGTCACGGCAGATGAATACCTCTCCGGCAACGTGCGGGAAAAGCTGCGGCAGGCACGGGCTGCGGTGGAAGCCGACCCCACCTATGCCACAAATGTGGAGGCTCTGGAAAAGGTGCAGCCCAAGGACTTGACCGCCGGGGAGATCAGCGTGCGGCTGGGCGCTGCCTGGATTCCCGAGGATGTGGCGGAGCAGTTCACCCACGAGCTGCTGGAAACGCCTTTCTATTATAAGAGCCGCATCCGTGTCCGGTACTCCCCCGTGACAGGGGAGTGGAATGTCTCTGAGAAAAGCCTGGATCGGAGCAACATCCGGGTGTTCAGCACCTACGGCACCAAGCGGGTGAACGCCTATAAGCTCATTGAGGACACCCTAAACCTCCGGGACGTGCGGGTGTTCGATACCGTCCAAGACGAGAACGGCAAGGAACAGCGCATCCTCAACAAGAAGGAAACCGCCATCGCCCAGGACAAGCAGGACCAAATTAAGGAGAAATTCCAGGAATGGGTGTGGGCAGACCCCTCCCGCCGGGAGCGGCTGTGCACCCTGTATAACGAGAAATTCAATGCCATCCGGCCCAGGGAGTATGACGGGAGCCACCTGGTGTTTGCCGGGATGAACCCGGAGATCACCCTGCGGCCCCACCAGCGCAACGCCGTGGCACGGGCCATCTACGGGGGAAACGCCCTCTTCGCCCATGTGGTGGGGGCGGGGAAAACCTACGAGATGATTGCCGCCGCCATGGAGAGCAAACGGCTGGGGCTTTCCAGCAAGGCGTTGTTTGTGGTGCCCAACCACATCATTGGGGACTTCGCCTCGGACTTTCTGGACTTGTACCCCGGCGCAAACATTTTAGTGGCCACCAAGAAGGATTTTGAAAAGCAGCGCCGCAAGAAATTCTGCGCCCGTATCGCCACGGGGGACTACGACGGCGTCATCCTGGGCCACAGCCAGTTTGAGAAGATTCCCCTCTCCACAGAGCGGCAGCAGGCCATGCTGAAACGCCAAATCGCGGAGGTGGTGGCGGGTATCCAAGCCGCCAAAAAGCAGGAGGGCTCCCGGTTTACCGTCAAGCAGATGGAGAGGTCTAAAAAGAGCCTGGAGGCCAAGCTGAAAAAGCTCAACGACCAGAGCGCCAAGGACGACGTGGTCACCTTTGAAGAGCTGGGCGTAGACCGGTTGTTCATCGATGAGGCGGATTTGTTCAAGAACCTGTACCTCTACACCAAGATGCGGAATGTGGGGGGCATCTCCCAAACGGAATCCCTGAAAGCCTCCGACTTGTACATGAAGTGCCAGTACATGGACGAGCTTACCGGGAGCAAAGGAGTGGTGTTTGCCACAGGCACCCCGGTCTCCAACTCTATGGCGGAGCTTTACACCATGCAGCGGTACTTGCAGGGAAACCTGTTGAAAGAATTGGGCCTGTCCCACTTTGACGCCTGGGCCTCCCAATTTGGAGAGACAGTCACCAGCATGGAGCTGAAGCCGGAGGGCCAGGGTTTTCAGCAAAAGACCCGGTTTTCCAACTTCTACAATCTTCCTGAGCTGATGGCTCTGTTCAAGGAGGTGGCGGACATCCAGACAGCGGATATGCTCAACCTCCCGGTCCCAAAAGCCAAATATGAGACAGTGGTGTGCAAGCCCAGCGACATCCAGAAGGAAATGGTGGAGGCCCTGGGCCAGCGGGCGGACGCGGTGCGCGCCGGAAAGGTGGACGCTTCTAAGGACAATATGCTCCTCATCACCAACGATGGCCGGAAGCTGGCCCTGGATCAGCGGTTGCTCAACCCCTTGCTGCCGGATGTGGAGGGCAGCAAGGTCAATGTCTGTGCGGAGAAGGTCTACCAGATTTGGAAAGATACCAGGGAGCAGCGCCTGACCCAGCTGGTGTTCTGCGACTTATCTATCCCCAAAACAGATGGAATGTTTAGTGTGTACAACGACCTAAAAGACAAACTGGTGGCCCGTGGGATTCCAGAAGAGGAGATTGCCTTTGTCCACAGCGCCGCCAACGAGACTCAAAAGCAGCAGCTCTTTGGGAAAGTCCGCGTCGGGCAGGTGCGGGTGCTGATGGGTTCTACCGCCAAGATGGGCGCAGGCACCAATGTCCAGGACAAGCTCATCGCTCTCCACGATCTGGACTGCCCCTGGCGGCCTCGTGACCTGGAGCAACGCAGCGGGCGCATCATCCGCCAGGGAAACCAAAACCCGGAGGTGCAGATTTTCCGCTATGTGACGGAGGGTACCTTCGACAGCTACCTCTACCAAATGGTGGAGAACAAGCAGCGGTTCATCTCCCAGGTGTTCACCTCCAAGGCCCCGGCCCGGGTGATGCAGGAGATCGATGATGTGGTGCTCTCCTACAACGAAATCAAGGCTCTGGCAACGGGTAACCCCCAGATTATTGAACGGGCGAATTTGGAGACAGAGGTGAACAAGCTGAAAATGCTCCGGGCCAGTTTCCTCAGCCAGAAGTACGAGCTGGAGGACAAGGTGCTGAAATACTATCCCCAGCAGATTCAGCAATATGAGGAACGAATCGCCGGAACCACCGCCGACATTGCCCGGCGGGATCAGAATACACCAGCCGAGGGCTTTCCACCCATGTGTGTTAAGGATATCACCTGCACAGAGAAGGCCCAGGCTGGGAAAGCCCTGCTGGACGCCTGCTCTCAGATGGAGAGTACAGAGCCGGTGTCTGTCGGCTCCTACCGGGGGTTCGGGATGGAGCTGTCTTACGAAGCTTTTTCCAAGGAGTATCAGGTTTCTCTCAAGGGAACTTTGTCCCACCGGGTGTCATTGGGGACGGACGTGTTTGGCAATATCACCCGTCTGGATAACGCCTTGAACGGTCTGGAGCAGTTTTTAGAATCCTACTGTGGAGCCCTGGAGAGAACCAAGGAGCAAATGGAAACTGCCAAGACAGAGGCGGAAAAGCCTTTTCCCCGGGAGGGGGAGCTGCGGGAGAAATCCCAGCGACTGGCAGAACTGACCAAGCTGCTGAAGCTGGATGAAAAAGACCGGGAGCTGCTGGACGCCGCCCCTGACGAGGGAGAAGAAGCCCCCACCCGGAAAGTGGTGGAGAGGGAACGGTAAACACGGCGGCATGGCTTCATGACGCATCCATACCTTTTTCATTCGAGTGCAAAAAGGCCGATGGTATAATCCCATCGGCTCATTACAAGTGTTTTGTTGTTTTATGATTTAGCGTTCATAATCCCTGTGCCTTTCTTTGGGCAGCACAGCCCTGATATACGATTTTACCGTATGATATATTTCATCAAAGGGCGGCTTGTTCACCCCTCCGGCAAAACGGAATTTTTCATATGAGTGCCGCAAATCTTCAGTTCTGTGCAGGAAACCATGAAATGCGTCCAAGGTTCTTCCGCTGTCTTTCAGCGTTTGTATAACATCGTCCCTGTTAAAATCAAAAACCCTTGAGATATAATAAAGATCCACCACGTCTTTGATTCTGCGGAACACCTTGTCGGTAGAGATTGCCGAGAGTTTATCGGCTATCATCTGAGATGGGGAAACACCGCGAAACCGTAGACCTTCCACTTCATATATTTTAGTAGGTGAAATGGGGCGGTTTACATCAATATCCATGGAAAACAGCATTTCACCCGTAACTCTATCCGTTAGCTCAAACCCGGCGGAACGCCCTTCTCCATACATTCTGTAAATACGCACATCTAAATCTATACCGCTTTTTTCAAGCGCCCTTTGCAGAGAATCGGTCATTTGCCCGGCTGACGGCAAGGTATCGGAGTTCCAGTTGGCGTCAATATCGACGGTATGGCGTGTTTCTTCGGTATACCCAGCTTCAAGCAGGCAAGCTTTTAAAACCATAGAACCCTTAAAGCTGATGGGTATACCGCTGTCGAATATTGCTTTCATTACCTGATACATCAGCTTTTCTTCTGCCGTCAGATTCATATACAACTCACCTCTTAATTTTCATAATAATCTATCGCTTCCTCGGCCAACTTTTCAAACTTTTCCTGATATTCGGGGACCACGGAAATTCCCTCATAGCTTTCACCGTTGCGGAAATAGTATCGACTGAGTGCCTCCGTAATACCCTGCATATCTAAGATGGATTCATTAGCGAGTGCGTCTGCAAGCGTTCGGTTAAAGTCCGTAAAAAGCAGACCGTTCTTTTCCTGGATGCTATACCGGCTCACCCGGTTGCCGAGCAGCACCACACCGTTAAAACGGGAAACGGAATCATCACCGTATCCCCACACAAGAAATTCGTCACTTCGCCCTCCGAAATATCCCTGACACATCAGTGCTTCGTCCAAAGCGAAAATAAAGGGCTCTCCGATACATTCGCGGACTGCCTTAAGCCAAGCGAATGCGCCTATATAGTCGCTTCTCTTTGGCAAATCACGCTTCTGTGGATCATATTTTGGCAGTGCGGTTGCTCTTCGGTTGGCAAAATCCGACTTCATACGGCTTTCCAGTAGCTCTATTATATATTCCGGCGGTTTGCGCGTACCCGTTTCCCAGTTCTGAATGGTACGAAACGGAATGTTGTATCGTGCGGCGAATTCGCTTTGGGTATCTCCAAGCCGGGTTCTCATTTCACGAATATTCATATCCATCACCTTGCAATTTATAATACACTCAATGGGTGTATTTGTCAACAGAATATCCTGAGACGCCATAGAATATTCGTTTTTACTCAGCGGGGTGTTAGGAAGGCGTGTAAAGCATTTTCTGGCTCTTTGTTTTAGCAGATGGATGAAATATATGATTAGATTGATTTCCGCAACCAGACTTATTCTATAATCAATGAGGAAGTGAGGACCGAATAGCCCTCGTTTTTTTGTACCAATTTTATCAGGAACAGGAGTGATCAACATTCCCTACACAAAAGAAGCCATCGAACAAGCCCGCAAGATCGACCTGCTCACCTATTTGCGGCAGTGCGAACCCCAGGAGCTGGTCCATGTGTCCGGCAACGTCTACTGTACCAAGACTCATGACAGCCTGCGGATCTCCAACGGCAAATGGTGCTGGTTTTCCCGCGGGATTGGCGGGGCCAGCGCCCTGGAC
>DXXH01000048.1:0-13981 GCA_019416395.1 Clostridiales bacterium | reverse complement strand
TCATCAAGGTCAAGGGGGACTCTTTTCTGGAGGCCATGAAGAAGCTCAACGGACGGGCGGCAACAATGCCGCCCATTTCTATGCCCCCAGCCGAAAAACCGCGGATCAAAATCCTGCTGCTCCCGGAGCGCAGCCCCACACACGACCGGGTAATTGCCTACCTGACAGGCCGGGGCATTGACCGGGAAATCCTTGACTACTGCATCCAGACCGGCAGGCTCTACGAGAGCCTTCCCCACCACAACGCTGTATTCCTTGGATTTGATACCCAGGGAAAAGCCCGGTTCGGCTGTCAACGGGGGACGGGGAAAGCCCGGTTCCATGGGGACTTAAACGGCAGCAACAAGCGTTTTGGCTTCTCCCTGACCGGAGACAGCCCAAGTCTCCACCTGTTTGAAGCCCCCATTGACGCCCTGTCCTACGCCACCCTGTGCAAGCTGAAAGGGAGAAATTGGAGAGAACAGAATCTGCTGTCCCTGGCCGGGGTGTACCGCCCCAGCCCGAAGGGCCCCCCACGGCTGCCCTTGGCCTTGGAACATTTCTTGCAGGAGCATCCCCAGGTGAAAAAAGTGATTCTCCATCTGGACAACGATCTGCCGGGAAGGCAGGCGGCCCAGGCGATTCTGTCCGCGCTGCCGGAAAATGTCCAGGGGGAGAACCGTCCGCCTCCCTTTGGCAAGGATGTGAATGATTTTCTGTGCCACCGGCTGGGGATTCCCATGTGGGGCAGCCAGAGAAAGGAGGAGTATGAGCGATGAAACAATACGACGTCACCATCACCGAAACGCTGAAAATGACCGTCACCGTGGAGGCGGAAAGCCAGCTGGAAGCCGAGCAGCTGGTTTCCGACAACTGGCGCAACCAGGAATACCTCCTCGACGCGGACAACTTTACCGGGGTGGACTTCCAGGCGAAACGCCACCTGCGCAACCGGGACAGGGAGCGGTGATAGGGAGGGGCCTGTCAGTCCGTAGCAAGCATCGTGGGTGGTCACCCACAGAACGAAAAACCTCAGGGGGAGCCCCCTGAAACCCCGGAAGGAGGAAGCTGTGCGAAAGAGAAATTGCCGTGTGCAAATACGGTTGTCAGAACGCGAATACCAGAAATTCTTGAGGAAGGTCAACCGCGCCGGCCTGTCCAGGGAGGCGTACCTCCGCCACTTAATCAACGGCGTAGTCCCCCAGGACATCCCGCCCCCGGACTACTTCTCCTTTATGGAACGGCTGTACCAGGTGGGAAACCTTTTGGAACAAATCTCCCGCCAAGCCCAGGGCACAGCGGACGCTGTCCCATATGAGGAAGCCGTGGGGCGGTTCCGCCAGCTGGTGGAGGACATCACCACCGCGGTGATTCTGCCCCGGAGGATGTGACATGGCGGTGACCTCCCTGTGGGCGGTGCGGGGAAACCTTGGCGGCGTCCTGGACTATGCCGCCGACCCGGGAAAGACGGATTTGTCCGTCTTGCTCCGCTACGCTGCCCAGCAGCGGAAGACCACGGTCCAGGAGGAAGGGGAGCCGGTGAGACAGCTTGTCACCGGAATCCACTGCGCTCCAGCAACTGCACGCCAGGAGATGCAGGCGGTGAAGAAGCGTTTTGGGAAAGAGGAGGGCGTCATCGCCTACCACGGTTACCAGTCTTTCGCCCCTGGGGAGTGTACCCCGGAGCTGGCCCACGAGTTGGGCGTGAAGCTGGCCCGGCAGCTGTGGGGAGACCGATACCAGGTGCTGGTGGCCACCCATCTGGACAGGGAAAACCATCTCCATTCTCACTACGTCATCAACACCGTGTCCTTTGTGGACGGCAAGAAATTTTACCGCAGCGGCCAGGATTACCGTGCCATGCGGGAGGCCTCTGACGCCCTGTGCCGGGAGTACGGCTTGTCCGTCCTGGAGAACCCCCAGCCGGGGAAAACCAAGCACTACGCCGAGCACCAGGCGGAACAGCAGGGAAAGCCCACCTGGCGCTCCCTCATTCAGAAAGACGTGGATACTGCCCTTCGCCAGTCCATGACGGAGCGGCAGTTTTTTCACACCCTCCAGCAGATGGGCTACGAGGTGAAGGTGGGCGCGGATATCTCCGTGCGTCCCCAAGGCAAGGAGCGGTTTTTCCGCCTGGGACGGAATTTGGGGGAGGGTTACACTCCCGTGGGCATCCGTCGCCGACTGTTGGAGCAAAGCCGCCCGGAGTGGGAATACCGCCCCCACCCCCGGAAAGTGAAATTCCACGGACAGGTGAAACCAGCCCGGAAAGCCACAGGCTTCCGGGCGCTGTACTACCACTACTGCTATTTGCTGGGCATTTTCCCCCGGAACAAGCGCCGCCTGACCCGGCGGGTGCCGCCTGCTCTCCGGGAGGAACTTCTGCGGGGAGAGCGGTTCTCCCAGGAAGTGCGGCTGCTGTCCCGGCACAAGATTGACACCATGGAGCAACTAGAAGCCCACCGGGGGAAGGTAGAGGAGCAGATAGAAAACCTGCTCTCCCAGCGAGCAGCCCTGTATCGACAATTCCGCACCGTGGGAGTCCAATCCAACCCGGAGCGAAAAGACCGGGTGAAGCAGGAGATTTCCACCATCACCGGGCAAATCCAGAAACTGCGAAAGGAAGTGTCGCTGTGCCAGGACATTGCCCAGCGGTCGGAAAAGATGAGGGAACGATTGCAAGCTGTCCAGATAGAAGAAAATTCCCTCTCTCATAGAAGAGAGAGGGAAAAAGAAGTCCGCTGACCGCGCACTGTGGCTCAGCAAAAATGGTCTAAAAATTCAGCAGGCGTCATGATTTCCGGCTTTTCTACCGCAACGGTCAAAATGTCCTTGTCGCCGGTAATCAAGACATCGACATTCTCCACAATGGCGGTGTAAAGCACGGGGTAATCCGCGCTGTCACGGATTTCAAATAAGCCTCCCTGCATTTTGTGAGGCGTGTAGGCCAGTTCGAAGCTCAACTTCGATAAAAACTGGTCGATAGCGTCCCGCCTGGCAGGAAACTTTCTCTCTGTGACAGCAATAAGTTCCTCTAAGACGAAGGAAGAAAGCACCAGGGTGTGCTGCTGGGTGATTATTTCCAGCAACTTCATAAATTGAGCCCCAGGAAATAAGATCATGGAGATTAGCACGTTGGTGTCCAGCATCACTCGCATTGGTATTCTCCCTGCCTTTCCCGGCGGATTTCCTTTACCAAATCGACTACGTCCTGTTCATTCTGGATGCCGGCTTCTTCCGCCGCTCCTTCAAATGCCTTTTGTGCCTCACGCAGGGCGTTGAGGGAAGCATTCATCATCACGATTTTATTTCCCTCCTGCACAAAAAGCACTTTATCCCCGTCTTTCACTCCAAGAGCCCGGCGAATGGAAATGGGGATAGTGATTTGCCCTTTGGACGTGATTTTGGCTAGTTCCATAGATAAACCCCCTTTTTAGAAGATTCGTGGAAAACACGGGATTCCTTACTTTCTGTAATTAGTATATCCCATTTCGCGTTGTTTTGCAACCATTTTTTTGATTGGAGGTATTGTATATGCGAGTTTTGGTAGTAGAACCCGGCATTCTCCCCTATGAGAAGGAGATTAACGGGCTGAAAGAGATGCAGGCGGTGGTGGGCGGCCCTATCACCGCCCTCTATCCCTGGGAGGACCAGGCGGCCATTGTCGGCAACGATGAAGCGTTGTTGTTAAATCTGCCCTTCAACCGCAGCGTGGAGGGCGGCTACGGCGGCGTGTTTGGCGCCTTTTTTGTCTGCGGGCTGGGGGAGGAGGATTTTTGTTCCCTCACCCCAGAACAGGTGAAAACCTACAAGGCCAAGTTCCACCAGGCGGAGCTGCTGGTTGGCTTCCGAGGCCAGGAGCCTGTTACCATAAAAATCCCCGCCCGTCCCAAGGAGACGCCCCATCGAAAGCCCCGCTCCCAAGACCGGGAAAGGGGGCGATGAATAATGTACACCGACGCTCCCGACCAAGTCCTCCGCCTCAGCCTAGAAGGGGCGGAGTTCGCCCTGAAAATCTCCGGCGCGGCGGCCAAGAACATCGCCGCTGCCCTGTACGCCGTGCTGAAGGACCAGAAGCGCACCAAAGGCAAAGCCCGGCTCACCACCATGCTGCGGCAGCAGCGCCCCATGACCATCTACACCATCCAGAAAGAGGACTGCTCCGAGTTTGCCAAGCAGGCCAAACAATACGGGGTTTTGTACGCCCCCATCCCCGTGAAGAAAGGGGACGACACCCTGGACATCTTGGTGTTCCAGGACGACGCTGCCCGCGTCAACCGCATTGTGGAGCGGCTGGACATGACCGTGCTGGACACCGCGTCCATTGAAAACGATATCCAGCAAAGCCGGGAGGAGAAAGCCCCTTTCCCGGAGAGGACGGGGAGAGCTTCTCCGTCCGGGAATACCTCCAGGCAAGACAGGCCATGGGGCGGGAGTTCCCCTGACAAGCCCTCGGTGCGGCAGGAACTGAAAGCCCTGCAAAAGGAGCGGGCTTCTTCGCCAACAAGGACGCGAAAGCAGCCTGAGAGGGACGCCCGATGAAGCCTCAAAAGCGAACGCCCCTCTGGGTGTATGCTTTGGGGCTCTTTCCTGCGGTGTGGCTGGCTTTGTTAGTGGCTCCATTCATTTCGGAAGGCTTGGAGAGTGTTGTAGCCAATCTTCCCCAAGCCATGAACCACCCCTTCCAAATCATCTGGTGCGAGGACAGCCCGCGGGCAGTCCTCTTTTTTCTTGCCGCCTACGGGCTGGGGGTGGGGATTTTCCTCTCCACCCGCCACCCCTACCGCCGGGGAGAGGAGCACGGCTCCGCCCAGTGGGGGAATGTCCAGGCTGTAAACCGGAAGTACGCAGATAAACGTTTTGAAAACAATAAGCTCTTTACCCAGTACGTCCGCATGGGGCTGGACACCCGCAAGCACCGGCGCAACCTGAACACGGTGGTGCTCGGTGGGTCGGGGGCGGGCAAGACACGTTTCTACGCCAAGCCCAATCTTTGCCAGGCCAACACCAGTTTTGTGATTCTGGACCCCAAGGGGGAGCTGCTCCGGGACACGGGCCATCTGCTGGAGAAGAAAGGCTATGAGGTCCGTGTGCTGGATCTGCTCAATATGGAGAAGAGCTTCTGTTACAACCCCTTTGTCTACCTCCGGGACGACAACGACGCCCAGCGGCTGGTGACCAACCTGTTCAAGTCCACCACCCCCAAGGACAGCAAATCCAGCGACCCCTTCTGGGACACGGCGGCCAGTATGCTGCTCATGGCCTTTATCCTGTACCTGAAATATGAAGCCCCGCCAGAAGAGCAGAACTTCTCCACGGTGATGGAGATGCTTCGGGCGGCGGAGGTGCGGGAGGAGGACGAGGAGTACCAGTCCCCGGTGGACGAGCTCTTCGACCGGCTGGAGATGAAGCAGCCCGGCCACATCGCCGTGAAGTATTACCGGGACTACCGCTCCGGTTCCGCCAAAACCCTGAAATCCATCCAAATTACCTTGGCGGCCCGGCTGGAAAAATTCAATCTCCGCACCCTCTCCGCCCTCACCGCCACAGACGAGCTGGATTTGCCCAGCCTGGGGGAGAGGAGGGTGGCCCTCTTTGCCCTCATTCCCGACAACGACACCAGCTTCAACTTCCTGGTGTCCATCCTGTACACCCAAATTTTCCAGCAGCTGTTCCACCTGGCAGATCACAAGTACGGAGGCAGCCTACCGGTGTCGGTGCACTTTCTCATGGACGAGTTTGCCAACGTCAGTCTGCCCGATGACTTCGACAAGCTGCTGGCCACTATGCGGAGCCGGAACATCTCGGTGTCCATCATCTTGCAGAACATTGCCCAGTTAAAAGCCCTCTTTGAAAAGCAGTGGGAGAGCATCCTGGGCAACTGCGATGAACTGCTCTATTTGGGCGGCAACGAGGCTTCCACCCACAAGCTCCTCTCCGAAAGCTATTTGGGAAAATCCACCCTGTGGCTGGATTCCTATGGAAAGAGCCGGGGGCACAACGGCAGTTACACCACCAATTACAGCATCATTGGCCGGGAGCTTCTCACTCCTGACGAGGTGCGGATGCTGGATAACCGGTACGCCCTGCTGTTCATCCGGGGGGAGAGGCCCCTTCTGGACGAGAAATACGACATTCTCAAGCATCCCAATGTTACCTTGACATCGGACGGGAAAGCCCCGCCCTACAAGCATGGGAACACAGACCGGGCCGTGGCAGGAGTCACCGCCCAGCGGATGTCTCAGAAGCAGAAAGAGCCGGAGCCTGAAACGAAAGAAAGACCGTCATTTGAACTCTTATCCGATGAAGAACTTGAAACACTTTTTAAACCCAAGGAGGAATCGTCCCATGAACAAAAAACAGAAGAAACTCACCCAGCCTAAGACTTTGGGCAAGGGAGGCCGCCGGGCCTTTGCCCTGTTCGCTGTCTCCACTTTGCTGGTGGGGACGTTTGCCACCACCGCCTTCGCCACCGCCGGGGGAGACCCCCTGACCGTGGTGAACAATCTGTCGGACTTTATCTTCGGCCTGATTCGCGCCGTGGGCCTCATCCTGCTGGGGTGGGGCGTGGTGCAGGTGGGCCTCTCCTTCCAGTCCCACGACCCCAGCCAGCGGTCCCAGGGGTTCCTCACCCTGGCGGGAGGTATTGTCATCACCTTCGCCAAGGAGATCCTGGACTTAATCACCGGGGGCTGAACCGTGAAGCACTCTAATTTAACGGAAAGGGGGGAGCCCCATGAGCGACAACTGGGTGGTACAGAATCTGCAAAACGCCCTGGACACCTGGAACAAGTACCTGTCGGAAATCTGGCAGCTCATTGCCCAAAGCCCGACGGAATTTAAGGGCGGCACCATCTGGAGCGTGATCCTCAACATCCACGACGCCATCCGGGCCGTTGGCCTGGCCCTGCTGGTACTGTTCTTTTTGGTGGGGGTCATGCGGACTTGTGGGTCATTCGCCGAAATGCGCCGGCCAGAAGTGGCCCTGAAGCTCTTCGTCCGGTTTGCCCTGGCGAAAGGCGTTGTCACCTACGGCCTGGAGCTGATGCTGGCCCTGTTTGACATCATCCAAGGACTGGTGTCCACCATTCTCAACGCCTCCGGCCTGGGGGCAGCCCAGGACATGGTGCTGCCGGAGGAGATTGTCACGGCGGTGGAGGACTGCGGCTTTTTCGAGTCCATCCCTCTGTGGGCAGTGACCCTCATCGGCGGGCTGTTCATCACGGTGCTGTCCTTCCTGATGATTCTTACGGTGTACGGGCGGTTTTTCCGCCTGTACCTGTACACGGCCATCGCGCCGGTGCCCCTGTCCGCCTTTGCCGGGGAGCCCACCCAAAATGTTGGCAAGAGCTTTCTCAAAAGCTATGCCGCTGTGTGCCTGGAGGGGGCCATCATCGTGCTGGCCTGCGTCATTTTCTCCCTGTTCGCCGCCGCCCCGCCGGTGGTGGATGCGGACGCCGCGGCGGTTACCCAGGTGTGGAGCTACATTGGTGAGCTTATCTTCAATATGCTGGTTTTAGTGGGCAGCGTGAAAATGGCCGACCGCATCGTGCGGGAGATGATGGGACTGTAAAAAGATTGCAAATAGATTGCAAAACGCAATCTATTGTGCTATTCTTATGGCAAGGAGGTGGTTGTATGAAACGTACATCCAATGTGTTTGTCCGGGTGGAACCAGAAGTGAAGGAACAGGCGGAAAAGATTCTCGGCGAATTGGGCATCCCCATGTCCAACGCGGTGGGGATGTTCTTGAGGCAGGTGGTTTTACAGCGGGGGATCCCCTTCGAGATGAAATTGCCCAAAGAACCTCCTGTGGCCTTTGGCTCTTTGACAAAAGAGGAGCGGGACCGGGAATTGGAAAAAGGTATGGATGATATTCGGAAAGGCCGTATCTATTCTGCGGAAAGCGTGATGGAAGAGCTTCATCGGGATTACGGCGTATGAAGTGGAAAATTTTCTATTCGGAGGAATCCAAACGGGATTTACGGAAAATTCTGGACTATATCTCGGAAGAGCTTTATGAGCCAGAAATTGCCCGCAATCTGGTGCGCCACATCTTGGGAGAGATTGGAAAGCTGGATGAGATGCCAAACCGCCATGCTCTTTATGCTGAAGAGCCCTGGCGGAGCCAGGGACTGCGTTCTTTCCCTGTAAAGAATTACCTTGCCCTGTATGTGACCGATGAAACAACCCATACCGTCCAGATTGTCCGGGTGGTTTACGGTGGCATGGACATCCGCAAGCAGCTTTCGGATACTATCCTATAAAAATCTATATCAAAAAAGCGTCCATAGCAGTGGGCGCTTTTTTGTGTTTAAGGAGGAGATCATTATGGAAGTCAAAATCAACCGGGAAATACGCAACTACACCGAGAGTATGTTCTTCGGCTTGAGCCTGCGCCAGTGCGTGTTCTCCGTGCTGGCCATTGCCGTGGCGGTGGGGATGTACTTCTTGCTGCGGCCCTACTTTGGCCTGGAAACGTTGTCCTGGGTGTGCGTCTTGGGGGCGGCCCCCTTTGCCGCCCTGGGGTTCATTACCTACCACGGCATGACCGCCGAGCAATTCCTCTGGGCCTGGTTGCGCTCGGAGCTGCTGGAACCGAAGCAGCTGAAATGCGAAACCTTTAATCTCTATTACGAACTTCTGAAAGGGGGCAAGTGATGTTAAAAACATTGAATAATCAACGAAAGCTGGGAAAAGAGCGCTACGCCGTCCCCCGTCGGGTGCAGGAGGTGATTCCCATCCGCCGCGTTTGGAAGGACGGCGTTTTTCTGTGCGGCAATCTCTACACCAAGACTTTCCAGTTTTCGGACATCAATTACCGGGTGGCCAGCCGGGAGGATAAGGAGAGTATGTTCCTCTCCTATTCGGAGCTGCTAAACTCTCTGGACAGCGGAGCTTCCGCCAAGATGACCATCAACAACCGGCGGCTGAATAAGGCCCATTTTGAGGATTCCATCCTCATGCCCCTGCGGGAGGATTTCCGGGATGAATACCGCCGGGAGTACAACCAGATGCTCTTGGACAAGGCCACGGGAGCCAACGGCATCATGCAGGAGAAGTACCTGACCCTTTCTGTCGCCAAGAAAAATGTTGAGGAAGCCCGGTCCTACTTTGCCCGGGTGGGGGCGGATTTAATATCCCACTTTGCGGCCCTTGGCTCCAAGTGCAAAGAGCTGGACGCTTCCGAGCGTCTTCGTATCCTCCATGACTTCTACCGCCCTGGGGAGGAGGACGCCTTCCATTTCGATTTACACCAGTCCGCCCGCCTGGGCCACAGCTTCAAGGACGCCATCTGTCCCGACAGCGTGGAGCGTTTCGCGGATCACTTGAAGCTGGGAGATAAATACTGCCGGGTGCTGTACCTGAAGGAGTACGCCAACTACATCAAGGATGAGATGGTCAACGAGCTGACGGACTGGAACCGCAACCTGATGCTCTCTATCGACATCCTTCCCGTTCCCACAGACGAGGCGGTGCGGGAGGTGGAAAACCGCCTGCTGGGGGTGGAGACCAATATCACCAACTGGCAGCGGCGGCAGAACCAGAACAACAACTTCTCCGCCGTCATCCCCTACGACATGGAGCTGCAGCGGAAGGAGAGCAAGGAGTTCTTAAACGACCTGACCGCCCGCGACCAGCGGATGATGCTCTGCGTCCTGACCTTGGTCATCATGGCGGATTCCTACCAGCAGCTGCAAAGCGATACGGAGTCCATCCAGGCGGTGGCCCGGCGGAATATGTGCCAAATGGCGGTGCTCAAGTTCCAGCAGATGGACGGACTCAACACCGCGCTTCCCATCGGGGTGCGAAAAATCAACGCCTTTCGTACCCTCACCACGGAAAGTCTGGCGGTGTTCATGCCCTTCAAGGTGCAGGAGATCCAAGATAAGGGCGGTATCTACTTTGGTGAGAACGCCATCTCTCACAACCTGCTTCTGTGCAATAAAGCGAACCTTTTGAACCAGTCGGCGTTCCAGTTAGGTGTGCCGGGGTCGGGGAAATCCTTCCTTTCCAAGGAACAGATCGCCTTTCTCATTCTCAACACAGAGGACGATGTGCTAATTTGTGACCCGGAAAATGAGTTTGGCCCCCTGTGCCAGACCCTGGGCCGGGAGGACGCCACGGTGCTTCACATGGCCGCCGGCGGGAAAGACCGACTCAACGCCATGTACATGGTGGAGGGGTACGGGGAGCAGAACCCCATCGTGGAGAAAAGTCAGTTTGTCATGTCCCTCATCGAGCAGATTGACCGGCGGGGCGTGGGGCCCCAGCACAAGTCCATCATCGACCGGTGCACAGCCCTGGTGTACCAGGAGGCGGAGCGGACTGGAAAACCCGCCACCCTCTGCGGCCTGCGGGAAAAGCTCCTGGAACAGCCGGAGGAGAAGGCAAAAGACATCGCCCTCTCCCTGGAGCTGTTCACCACAGGATCTTTGGACATCTTCGGCAAGGAGAGCACTGTGGATTTGGACAAGCGCATTGTGGTGTTCGACATCCACAGCCTGGGGGAGCAGTTGAAGCCCACGGGCCTGCTGGTCATCACCGACACCATTCTGAACCGGGTCACCCTCAACTGGAAACGGGGCAAGCGCACCCACGTCTTTATTGACGAGTTTCATGTAGTGTTCGAGAACGAGCAGAGCGGCATTTTCTTTAGCTCCGCCTGGCGGCAGTTTCGCAAGCGGGGAGCCTACCCCACAGCCATCACCCAAAACGTGGAGTATCTGCTGGATTCCGTCCAGGCCAGCACTATGCTCTCAAACTCCGAGTTCATCGTCATGCTGAACCAGGCGGCCTCTGACCGGGAGAAGCTGTCGAAACTCCTGAATATCTCCAAGGAGCAGATGAGCTACGTCACCAACGCGGACGCGGGCTGCGGCCTGCTCCGCTACGGCAGCGCCTTGGTGCCCTTCGTCAACCGGTTCCCCAAGGACACGAAACTCTACCAGCTGATGACCACCAAGCCCGGCGAGGGTGTGTTTGGAGGCGCCCATGGGTAAGGGCATCAAGACCAGGGCCGCCACGGAGGTGAAAACCCTGGAGGCCGCAGGGGAGCCTGGCAAGCGTAGGAAGCAGGCGTATATCCGGGAAAAGCAGCGCAAAGTGGGGGAGGCCTCCGGCCCCTCCCCGCCCCCTTTGGGGGAGGAGGGAACCTCTAACCAGGCAGGGCCTGAACCCCCCATCCAACCGGGGCGTGTGTCATCCACCAAGGGAAAAACTTTGAAAATCCTCTTTCCCGGAGAGCGGATGAAGGCAGCCTTCCTAAAGGCGAAAAAGGCGGCAGTTTCAGGGCAGCCCGCCCAGCAAGCCCAACAGGAGGATTCATCCGCCCAGGCTACCGAGCAGGTTAGTGAGGCGGGAAAGCGTGCGGCGGATTCCACTCTCCAACGTGTGGAGCGAACAGGGCGTGAGAGTTTATCTCAAGTAAAGCCTCGTGCGAAACAGGCGCGGGAAAGTTTCCGAGAGCTGAAGGGCACAGTGGAGAATCCCCGGCAGGAGGGCCAGCGTTCCTCTGCCAAAGCGCAAGCACCTCGCAAGGAAGGGGAGAGGGCGGCGCACCCTTCTCCGCAGCAGAGAAAAGAACAACCACCCCAGGCTCCCACCGGGAAAAGAACATTTTCTACAGCAGGGAGCCGTGAGGGGCGGGAGATTAAAACACCCGCTAAGAGGGACGTGAAAACCGCCGCCCATTCCATCAAGACGGCGGAACGGAGTGGTAGCGCCGGTATCAAGACCAGCCAGCGGGCAGCGGCCCAAACGCAAGCCGCCGCCAAGGCCGCGAAGCAATCCACCCGGCGGGTGCAGGCGGCGCGGGCCAAGGCGCAAACCGCCGCTCGGACGGCAAAGCAGGCGGCCAAAGTCACGGCCAAGGCTGTGAAAGCCGCCATCGCCGCCGCCAAGGCCCTGGTGACGGCCCTCCTTGCCGGGGGCTGGGTGGCGGTGCTGGTAGCCGTGGTGATCTGTCTGATTGGCTTGCTGGTTGGCTCCTGCTTCGGCATTTTCTTCTCCGGGGAGGACACCGGCACCGGTGAGACCATCCGCACCGCCATTGCCCAGGTCAACCAGGAATATCAGGAGCGCCTGGAAGAAATCCAGGCTAGCCACCCTCACGACACTTTGGAAATCACCGGCAGCCAGGCTGTTTGGAAGGAAGTGCTGTCTGTCTACGCGGTAAAGGTAACCACCGGTCCAGAAGGACAAGAGGTAGCCTCCATGGATGAGGAAAAGCTGGGGCTGCTGGCGGAGGTGTTCTGGGAGATGAACCAGCTCACCGCCAGGGTGGAGACCCGCACGGAAACCACCGAGGGGGAGGAAGGCGAACCTGTGGAAACGGAAGTCACGGTGCTTGTGATTTCCATCTCCCACAAGACCACCCAGGAAATGGCGGAACAGCTGGGCTTTGACGACGGCCAAAAAGAGCAGCTGCAAGAGCTGCTCTCCCCGGAATACGACGACTTATGGAATGAACTGCTGTATGGCGTTGCCCTGGGCGGCGGCAACGGAGACTTGGTGGCTGTGGCCCAGTCCCAGATAGGCAACGTAGGCGGCGCACCCTACTGGGGCTGGTATGGTTTCTCCAGCCGGGTGGAATGGTGCGCCATCTTTGTCTCCTGGTGCGCTAACCAGTGCGGGCTGTTGGACAGCGGAGCCGTCCCCAAATTCGCAGGAGTGGGCACCGGGGTGAACTGGTTCCAGTCCCGCGGCCAGTGGCTGCCGGGCAGCGCCACCCCCGAACCTGGAATGCTCATTTTCTTCCAATGGTACGGCAGCGATTCCATCATCGCCGACCATGTGGGCATTGTGGAACGGGTGGAAAACGGCCGGGTCTACACCATCGAGGGGAACTCCAATGACATGGTGCGCCGAAACAGCTACCCCGTGGGGTACGGGGAAATCAAGGGGTATGGTGCGTGGAATGTAACTGAAGGTGCATCAGGGGCGTAATACCTTAATTGCTCTTTTTTTGACGTGTACCAACGGAGCGGTGAGTCCCGCACATAACTATTTCATGGTTGGTTTGTTAGGAGGGTACACTAGATTTTACTTGTCAGGTCACCCCTACACAAAATATTTACAATCCACCCTTACGGCTTTTGGAAACGGTGAGAAACAAGGCGCTCTTTTGTTTTGTCAGAGAGAGAAAAATAGTATCCCTCTGACGGTTTCACAAGAGGACGGAATCGGCTCAGCTCTATTAAAAAAGTAGAAGAGCAAGGCTTGGAAAGTCTCCGCAGCGGACGGATTTGGAAATGGGCCGGTATGCACCGTGTTGTATTAGTTCGTAAAAGCATTCTCCCACTTTCGTCACTTGGCGGAATGTGGATTGGTTAAGTTCCACCACGATATTTACCGTTGTATGGTTGCGATGATTTTAATTGCCGGCGTCCTTTTTATTCTCTTAATCTGGCATACCAACCATCGGGTAGTTCAACCTTATTTATCGATTGATGTGACGGGTATGATTAAGGACATTTTGAATGCGGAAAAGGGACTGCTATTTGAATAAATGACAAGCAGAGGAATGCTTTGCGAAGCAATCCTCTGCTTTCTTTTTCCACCCCATCTCTTTGGAACGCACCCGTAGGCCTGGATCTGCTCACCCCGTGAGGGGGGACTCTACTTTTCAGGATGGAACTTTAAAAGTTGGTATGGCTCAATTTCGAGCACGGTTGCTATGTTCATCAAAAGCTCTAATGATAAGCCCCTGTCCATATTAGGAGCTTCTACGGCAGCCAAGTGTTGACGGCTGATACCCAAGGCTTCTGCAAGTTCCTCTTGGGATAAGCCTTTGCGGCGTCGGAAGTAGCTTATAGCAAGGTAGAGATCTTTACGTCGTTCCCGGTTGTCAAAAATATACGCCATAAAATCACCTACCTTTATTGTAGACAATGAGCTATTTGAGCGAAATAATGTTTTAAATTACAATTGACGTGTTTTAAGCGATTATATATCGCTTAAAACACGTCAATTGTAATTTAAAACATTATTTCGCTCAAAT
>DXXH01000047.1 GCA_019416395.1 Clostridiales bacterium | reverse complement strand
GACTATCTTACCACATTTGGAAGTGTTTGTCAAGCACTTTTTTCAAGTTTTTTTCGAGCTCTTTCGAACTCGATTTCGGACGTTTCACCGTTACTCGCCTGAGTCGTCTTTCTCGTCCGATTCACTTGTTTGAGGCTCTCTCTCGAGAGCTCGACTATCTTACCACTTTCGTTTCAGTTTGTCAAGCACTTTTTTCAAGATTTTTTCAAGTCTTTCGACTTGAATTTCAAACCCGTTCGTTACTCGCCTGAGTCGAAACTCGGGTTCTTTTCACTTGTTTGAGCTCTCTCTCGAGCGCTCAGATATAATACCACATCGTTTTCCATTTGTCAACAAGTTTTTTCAAGTCTTTTGAAATTTCTTTTTGACCTGTGGATTTCCGCTAAAAGGCCTGTTGTCAAATCCTACTGTACAATGCCAACAGCCTTATGGTATAATATCCGCATCGCGTACGGTACAACAAAACCAGAGCAGATCTCTTTGACTTTGTCCCCTTCGCGTCTCCTTATTTGGAGTTTCTTAATTATACCATTTTATTTGCCAATTGGTCAATTGCTTTTCCAGAATTGGCGGTACTTTTTCCCTTTTCCACCGGTTCTGGCAAGGATCCCTATTTTCCCTACTATATATAGAAAGACGTGATTCTATGCCTATCCGCATTCAAGCCGACCTTCCTGCCATTGAAGTACTGGAATCGGAAAACATCTTTGTGATGACCCATGAGCGCGCCAACTTGCAGGACATTCGTCCTTTAAAGATTGCCATTTTGAATTTGATGCCCACAAAGATTGAAACGGAAACTCAATTGTTGCGGCTTTTAAGCAATTCCCCCTTGCAGGTCGATGTGGAATTGCTCCATACCGCCACCCATGTGAGCAAGAATACCAGTTCTTATCATTTGAATACCTTTTATAAGACCTTTGACGATGTTAAATCCCAGAAATTCGACGGCATGATCATTACCGGCGCCCCAGTGGAACAGCTTCCTTTTGAAGAGGTGGACTATTGGGACGAAATGTGTCGGATCATGGAATGGAGCAAAGAAAACGTCTATTCCGTACTACACATCTGCTGGGGAGCCCAGGCAGGGCTTTACTATCATTATGGGATCCCCAAATACCCGTTGCCGGAAAAACTCAGCGGAATTTACAATCATACAGTGCTGAATCCCTACCACCCGTTGATGCGAGGCTTTGACGACAACTATTTCGCCCCTCATTCCCGCTACACGGAAGTGCGTCTGGAAGATATTAAAAAGCACCCGGATTTGATCCCCCTGGCTGTTTCCGATTTAGCGGGGCTGCACATTGTGACCAACCGGAACGGACGGCAGATTTTCGTTACCGGGCACGCGGAATATGACCGGGACACCTTGGCGAAGGAATATTTCCGGGACATCAACAAAGGGTTAAACCCCAAGGTGCCATACCACTATTTCCCTGACGACGACGATACCCGTACTCCGCCTTTTACCTGGCGGAGCAACGCCCACTTGCTGGTAGCCAACTGGCTCAACTATTACGTGTACCAACAGACGCCCTACGACTTTTTAAATTGACTTCCTTCCGGAGCAAGCCCTCGCGCCTGCTCCTTTTTCTATACATATGTTAAGAAGCAAGTGGAAATCGGGAAAATCCCTGCCTGTGCTTTCTTGAAAACAGAACGGGGATTCGCTATAATAGAGGGCAGAATCAATGTAGAGAAAGGAATCATTCCATGAAATACGACGGTATTCTATTTGATCTGGACGGCACTCTTTGGGACGCGACCCAGCCGATCATGGTATCCTGGGAAATCGCCTTGAAGGACGAACCGGACGTAAAAAGCCATCCTACAAGGGAACAGCTGGAAAGCGTGATGGGCATGACTGCGGAAAACCTGATGGCCACTTTATTCCCTGACCTCTCCCCTCAGCGGCACATGGAGCTGTTTGATAAATGCTGCCAGGTGGAGAACCAGTATCTTCGGGAGCACGGCGGACAGCTTTACCCCCATATGGAAGAGACACTGAAAAAGCTTTCCCAAAAGCTGCCCCTGTTTATTGTCAGCAATTGCAACAGCGACTATATTCCCTGTTTTCTAGACGCCCACAAATTCCACTCCTATTTTAAGGATTGGGAATGCGTGGGGCGCACGGGAAAGCCGAAAGCGGAAAATATGAAGCTTGTGGTCCAGCGCAATGGGTTAAAAGCCCCGGTTTACGTGGGGGACACGCAGTTGGATCAGGAATCCGCCCAGCAGGCGGGCATACCCTTTATCCACGCTGCTTACGGGTTTGGCCAGGTTTCAGGCGTGGATAAAATTCAAGACCCGGAAGAGCTTTTAAAGCTTTTGGGGGAGTAAAACCACCGAAATTTTAGAAAGGGGGCGGCGCTGTGAAAAGTTCCCTGCTGTTTTCCAGCTATCCGTTTATCAGCAGTGAAAAGGCAACCTTGACCCGCATCACCGATATGGATCTGGACGCCCTTTGGCAGATTCTCAGTGATGAGGACAGCCATCGGTTCACCCCGGAAGGAGCGCTGCGTTCTCCCAGGGAGTGCGGCGGGAAGCTCCGTCAATTCGAGGCCATGTTCCAGGAGCGCCGTGGGGTGGTGCTGGGCATCTATTCCACTTTGAACCAGCTGGTGGGACTGATGGAGCTTTCCCACATTGATCCCCGGATCGAAAGCGTGACCCTGTCGTTTATTTTGAACCAGGAATTCACTGGCCAGGGATACGCTTCCGCCGCGGTGCGGGCCACGGTGGACTATTTATTCCAGACCGTAGGGGTCCACCGGATCCAGTGCTTTGTGCTGCCCATCAATTACAGAGCGGTGCTGGTACTGGAACGGTGTGGCTTCGTAAAAGAGGGCACCATACGCGAGGGATTTTTATGGCCGGATAAAGGCATTGTGGATTTGACCCTGTATTCCCTGCTGCCCACGGACCGAAAACCAAAAAAGACCGGTTCCACCTATTATTTATAACAACAGCAAAAGCGCCCCATCTCTCCCGGCTGTGGAAAGATGGGGCGTTTTCTATTGGTCAAAAGCGGTGCGCATATAGGTGAGAAGCTTTTTTTCCCTGCGGCTGACCTGCACCTGGGTCATGCCCAAAAGCTGGGCCGTTTCCGTCTGGGTCTTTCCCTGGAAATACCGGTAATGGATCAGCTTTTGATCCCGTTCTTCCAGTGTTTTGATAATTTGATACAGGGTAAGCCGTTCGGTCATGCGCTCCTCCGGGGCTTCCACGGGAATATCCAGGTTTCCACCCTCTTCCTCGTCGGTCAGGGACACTGGAGCCTGTCCCACCCCCAAGGCTAACGCGGCCTTCTCCACAGATACTCCCAAATTTTGAGCAATCTGGGCTACGCCAGGGCTTTTCCCCGTTTCCTGACGTAGACGGTCCGCCTCCTCTAGGGCCCGTTTTCCCAAGTCCCGCAGCCCGCGAGAAACCCGCAAGGCCCCTCCATCTCGGAACAGGCGGCGCACCTCCCCCAGAATCACAGGCACCGCATAAGTGGAAAATTTCACGCCCCGGGTGGTGTCGAAATTCTCCGCCGCTTTGATAAGTCCTACACACCCGGCCTGAAACAGGTCGTCGTATTCCACCCCACGGCCCAGAAAACGCCTGGCGCAAAGATGCACCAGGCCAATGTTTTCCTCCACCGCCCGGCGCCGGGATTCCGGATCACTCTTTGGGCTCAAAATATTTGGTCAGGGTCACACTTGTGCCGCGACCTACAGCCGAAGTCACCCGCACACTGTCGCAAAAGCTTTGCATCACTGCAAAACCCAAGCCAGCCCGTTCCTCTCCGCCTGTGGTGAACAAGGGCTCCATGGCCTGCTGAATATCCGGGATCCCGCAGCCTTTATCCCGTACCCTGACCACCGCTTTTCCATTTTCGAACAGCTTGACGGTTATGTACACCATGCCATGCTTGTCCCGGTACCCGTGAACAATGGCATTGGTCACCGCCTCGGAAACCGCGGTTTTCATATCGCTCAAATCTGCCACAGTGGGATCCAGCTGAGCCAGAAATGCTGCTACCGCCGCCCGGCCAAAGCTTTCATTGACCGAGTGGGAAGAAAAACTGATCTGTGCCTGATTTACCGGTTTCATCACCCAGCCCTCCTTTCAATGGCAGCAAGGTTCCCGATTCCCGAGAGCTCCACCATTTTCACCAAATTCGGGGAAAGCCCGGAAATCACCACCCGGCCTTTCCAAAACTGCAAAAGCCGCACCCGGCCTAAAATCAAGCCGATCCCGGAACTGTCCATAAAAGGGACTTGGGAAAAATCAAGCTTCAAACACATGGGTTTTACCTTTTGCGCCGTATCATCGATGGCTTCCCGCATCTCCCGAGCACTGTGGTGGTCGATCTCTCCAGAAAGCCGCGCGGTAAGCACTCCTTCCTTATAGCTGAGCTGTACACTCATGGTGTTCCTTCCTTTCTGTTTACGTTCCAAAAAAGTATAGAAAAAAGGCTTTTGCAAAAGGGGTTGCCTTTTCCAAAAGCCTTTTTACGCCCTTTGAGACTATTCTACAAAGGACAACGTAAATTTTTTGCCAAAGTCTGTCAGTCGCGATGTAATTTCTCCATTTTTGCCCGGAGAGTCTCCCGGATCTCTCCCGCCAAATAGAAGGAGCCGCAAACGATCAAAGCTCCGTCCTGTCCCATGGCCCGCACCGCCAAAGCCAATGCCTCCCGGCAGGACCCGGCAGGAATCACCTTGGGGCAAAATTCCTTGGCCACCTCTGCTAATTTCTGAGCCGGCAGGGCCCGCAGCCCCTCCGGGGCCACGGTGATGATCTGGGAGAACTGGGGACCGAGAATGCGCAAAGCTTCCCGGCTGTCCTTATCCGCCATCATACCCATAATGGCCACTTTCCGCTGGGGCACAAACTGCTGGAGAGCGTCTTTCAAGGCCAGAGCACACCCAGGATTGTGTCCCCCATCCAGCAAGCATAAGGGTTCCCGGGATATCACTTCCATTCTGGCAGGGATAAATGCGTTTTCAAATCCCCGCTTCACGGCTTCCTCTGTCACGGGCCAGCCACGTTCTTTCAGCACCTGTAAAACTTTCAAAGCAGTTACGGCATTTTTCACCTGATGCTCTCCCAAGAAAGGAGTCCGCAGAGTAAGCCCCTCTGTTTGGAAGGCTGTCCCCTCAATGGAACGGTCCAGCTCCCGGACCTGCGACAGATCCGGAAGGAGCATCTCCACATGACGCTCTTGACAGATCTGCTCCAACTCGGACAGCACCTCCGGCGCCTGCTGGGGATAGAGCACCAAACGGCCACCCTCTTTTAAAATACCTGCTTTCTCAAAAGCGATTTTCTCCAGGGTATCCCCCAAAATCGCCGTATGATCCAGGGAAATGGACATAATAGCCGCCACTTCCGGCACATCGATGATGTTGGTGGCGTCAAACCGTCCCCCCATGCCCACTTCCAACACCACGATATCGCATTCCCGCTGGGCAAACCAATGGAACGCCAACGCGGTGATATATTCAAATTCCGTCACCTGATCGCCATTTTTCTCAAACTCATCGGCGATGGGGGCCAGTGTTTCCACTTCTTCGATGAGCTCCTCTTTGGGAATCATTTCCCCGTTGATCTGAAAACGTTCCCGAAACTCCAGCACATAGGGAGACGTGTAAAGCCCCACCCGCAAACCGGACTCTTTCAAGGCAGAAGCCACCAGGGTGGAACAGGTGCCTTTCCCGTTGGTGCCCGCCACATGGACAAATTTCAGCCGCTTTTGGGGATTGCCCAAGCGCTCCAACAAAGCCCCAATCCGTTCGAGACCAGGCTTCATGCCAAACACAAGCCTGCCATACACATTGTCCAATGCCTCTTCATAGGTCATGGTAAAGTTCCTCCTATATCCCGACGCCCACAAAAAAGGGCAGCGCCGCGAGCGGCACTGCCCTTACGGACGGCATTTGTAAGTCTTCCCCGCTCACAATGGTTTCCCATCTCTTCCGTCAGTCACGGGGACCATGCTTGCGCAAGTATAGCACAGGGCGGTAAAAAACTCAAGAACTCCCTGTTTTCCGCCTGCTTATTGAAGGGCTTTCAGCGACTCCTCAATCATGCGGACCTTTTCCCGCAGTTTCTCAGCGTTATCCTTCACCCCATCGATTACCTTCTGGGGAGCCTTGCTGATAAAGGACTGGTTTTGCAGCTTGGCTTCCGCCGTTTGCAGCTGCTTCTTTGCCCCTTCCAGCTCCTTTTGCAGCCGGGCGGTCTCCGCTTTCTTGTCCACCAGATCGTCCATGGGCAAATACCCACGGCAGGCCGCTGTCACCACGGTGACGCTGCCTTCAGTCTGCTGGAAGCTTTCGCCCACTTCCACACCGCTGCAATAGGCCAGGCGCGCAATGGCTTCCTGCTCTGTCTGGAACGCTTCCGGAGAAGCCGTCTCCACCATCAGGTGAGCCTTCTTGGACGGGGGCACGTTCATCTCGCTGCGGCGGGTACGCACAGCGGTGATCAGCTCCATGACCTTCTTCATCTCTTCCTCAGCCTTGAGGAAAGCATGACCTTCCTCATACACCGGCCAAGGAGCCACGATCAGGGCCTCGCCCTCGTGAGGCAGGCTCTGCCAAATCTCTTCCGTGACAAAGGGCATGAAGGGGTGCAGAAGCTTCAAAGTACTGCCCAGCGTCCAAACCAACACCTGGCGGGCACCCTGAGCTGCTGCCTCATTGCTGGAATTCAAACGGATTTTCGCCAACTCAATATACCAGTCGCAGAAATCGTCCCAGATAAAGTCATACAGCTTGGAAACAGCCATGCCCAGCTCGAACTTCTCCAGATTCTCCGTGACTTCCCTGGTCACCGTATTAAACCGGCTGACAATCCACTGGTCCTCCAGAGTCAAAGTCTCAGGAAGGGCACAGGGCACGTCTTTGCCATCGATATTCATATGGATAAACCGGGCGGCGTTCCAAATCTTATTGGCAAAGTTCCGGCTGGCGGCCACCTTCTCCTCAGAGTAGCGGGCATCGTTTCCAGGACTGTTGCCTGTAACCAAAGTAAACCGCAACGCGTCGGCGCCGTACTGGTCAATCACTTCCACAGGGTCAATACCGTTGCCCAAAGACTTACTCATCTTTCGGCCCTGGGAATCCCGCAGCAGGCCGTGGAACAGCACCGTATTAAAGGGCGCTTTCCCCGTGTGCTTCAAGCCGGAGAAAATCATTCTGGCCACCCAGAAGAAAATGATGTCATAGCCCGTCACTAGGGTGTTGGTAGGATAGAAATATTTCAGCTCTTCCGTTTCGTCCGGCCACCCCAACGTGGAGAAGGGCCACAGAGCAGAAGAGAACCAGGTATCCAAGGTGTCCTCGTCCTGATGGAGATGATGCCCGCCGCACTTGGGGCAAGTATCCGCATCCGTTTCAGAGACGATCATTTCACCGCAGTCTTCGCAGTACCAAGCGGGGATCCGATGGCCCCACCACAGCTGCCGGGAAATACACCAGTCTTTGATGTTCTCCATCCAGTTGTAGTAGGTCTTTTCCATGCGGTCCGGGATAAAGCGGATAGAGCCGTCTTTCACCACGTCGATAGCGGGACCAGCCAGGGGCTCCATTTTCACGAACCACTGGGTGGAAACCCGGGGCTCCACCACGGTGTGGCACCGCTGGCAAGTACCCACGTTGTGCTTGATGGGCTCCACTTTGATCAGGTAGCCCCCCTCTTCCAGATCCTTGACGATCTGCTTGCGGGCTTCCATACCGGACATACCAGCATATTTTCCGCCATTT
Source organism: Clostridiales bacterium (assembly GCA_019416395.1). Classification (GTDB taxonomy): domain Bacteria; phylum Bacillota; class Clostridia; order Oscillospirales; family Acutalibacteraceae; genus Acutalibacter. The sequence continues at coordinate 12,001 of DXXH01000047.1, read as the reverse complement.
TCGTTGATGGAACCGTCCTCGTTCATCACGTTGATCACGGGCAAATCGTGGCGCTTGCCCACTTCGAAGTCGTTGGGGTCATGGGCGGGGGTGATCTTTACCACGCCGGTACCAAAATCCATCTCCACATATTCGTCGGCAATGATGGGGATTTCCTTATTCACCAGGGGCAAAATCACGTTTTTGCCCACCAGGTGCTTATACCGCTCGTCCTCAGGGTGAACCGCCACAGCTGTATCGCCCAACATGGTTTCCGGACGGGTAGTGGCCAGTTGGATATACCCGGACCCATCGGCCAAGGGATACCGCAGGTGCCAGAAGGAACCGTCCTTCTCCTCGAACTCCACTTCCGCGTCGGAAATGGCGGTTTTACAGTTGGGGCACCAGTTGATGATCCGCTCGCCCCGATAGATCAGGCCTTCCTCATACAGTTTGACAAACACATGACGCACAGCCTTGCTGCACCCTTCGTCCATGGTGAAGCGCAAACGGTCCCAATCGCAGGAAGAACCCAAAAGCTTCAGCTGTTCCAGAATGCGGCCGCCGAATTTCTCTTTCCAGGCCCAGGCGCGCTCCAAGAAGCCGTCACGGCCCAGGTCGTCTTTGGTGACCCCCTCTTTCCGCATGGCCTCAACGATTTTCGCCTCTGTGGCGATGGACGCGTGATCCGTGCCGGGCAGCCACAGGGCGGAATACCCCTGCATGCGCTTCCAGCGGATCAGAATATCCTGGAGCGTTTCATCCCAAGCATGTCCCATGTGAAGCTGCCCCGTGATGTTTGGCGGGGGAATGACAATGGTATAAGGTTGTTTTTCCGGATCGGGCTCAGCGTGGAAATAGCCGCCCTTCATCCAGAAATCGTAGATGCGGCCCTCCACTTCCTGAGGCTCATAGGCCTTGGCAAGCTCTTTGCTCATGGTTTTCCCTCCAATTATCCATGTCCGGGAATCTTCCCGGTTTTCTTCCTTTACGGGGGAAAAATCCCCTGAAAGTTTATTATTTCATCTTATGCCTGGTTTGTCAACCAAAAATGGCCTGTCCCGGGCTGTTTTTCCCGATTTTTTCCCTCTTCCCCGGACTTGTGGCCACAAGCAGGGGAAAAGCATGAAAAAAGCCGCCCCACAGGACGGCTTCTTTCTCCGCTTTCAGGCGGATTTCTTCTACAGTGTATTTTCGCGTATTTCAGGTGTTCAACAACCCGGCGAACTTCACGTACACCACCGCAGCTTCACTGCGCAGTGTATTCCCCTGGGGGTCAAAGCTGTTTTCTCCCTTGCCGCTGACCCAGCCAAATGCGTACGCGTTGTAGACGCCATTTTTCGCCCAGCTGGAGATGACCCGGTCATCGTCAAAGGTATGACCATCATATTCCGGAACCACCTGCAACACGTTTGTAGTGTAATTGTTCAGCATCACGCACATCTCTTCCCGGGTGATGGAAGCGTCGGGAGCGAAACGGCCGTCTCCCTTACCGGATACCACACCGGAATCCGCCGCCCAATTCACCGCAGCGGCATACCAGGCGTTCTGCGCCACATCGCTGAACTGGGATTTTGCCAAGGTGTAGTCCGGATCAACAGCGTTGTAGAGCACCTGGACAAACTCCGCCCGGGTAATGGTGCGCGACGGCCGGAAAAATCCCGTTTCATCTCCCGAGAAAAGGCCCATATCCGCAGCCTTTTCCACATAATCATAGTACCAGCTGCTACGTTTCACATCGGGGAACCGCAACGGCGTGTAGCCGCCCTCTTGGTACTTGTAGGCCTGCTGGTTCTTCACGGGAAATACAAAAGTCACGTTGTTCAAGTCGCTGGACGGAGTCCAGGGATTTGTTTCCACATGGCTCGCCTCACGGCTAAACACATAGCCTCCCACTTCGGTCATGGAACCGATGAGGAAATAATCGTACGAAATCTGAGAATCATCTCCATCGTCCCAGGTCAGGTCCAGATTGTACCAGTCCCCGTCGTCCATCTTGATGTTATTCCACATATGGGTGTCACTGGAAGCCAGCACACAGGGAATTTCCAGCAAATCGCACACGACCTTCATTGCTTTGGAATACCCGTCGCACACCGGCTCGTAGATATCCCCCGCCACCAAGCAGCTGTAGGCCTGATGGGACAGCTCCTGCTCCGTAGCGGTTTGAGGCGTGTAATTATAGGTGCTTTGAACTGCCAGCAGGTCATGCACCTGTTTGACCTGGTTATAAAGGTCCGCGTTTTTGTCCACCTGATCGGCAATCATTTGGGCGCTTGCCATCTGCCGTTCCCACATCTGGCCTTCCTGGCCGTCGTAGTCCATGCGGAACGCGAACACTACCGACCTGGTCTTCACCGAAGTGGCGGAAGCTACTTCCCAGACAATGCCGTACTGCATATAGGAAAGCCAAAACTCTGCCGGCTCATCATACCGCAGGGCAACAATCGCCGCGCAGATATCCGTGTAGATCGACCGGTACTGGCTCATGGAAGCGGAATCCGGATAAAACGTGTTGTTCCGAATGGATCCCGTCAAGGTGAGGCCGTACAATTCCCCCACATCGACCTGCACCTGGCGATACCCGTCCACCTCAGCGGCCGTGCGGATCTGGCTGAGAGGAATCTGATCCAGCACATTATAGCAGGCTTTCTGCCGGCTGGTCAGCTGTCCATAAAGAGAACCGTCATCATAGGAGCCCAGAGCCGCCGAAAAAGTCTGCCCTTCGGTATAACCTTGCCGGCCGCCCCCCAGCGTATCCTGGGTTTCCCGCAAAGCGTAACCGGTTTGCCCGTCGCTCCATTGGTAAACAATTCCTGTATCCGCCGCCTGTTCACTCTCCTGGGCCGCGGCCCCCAGGGGAAACACTGTCAACAGCAGAACTCCCGCCAGAAACAGGCTCCACCATTTTACAGCAATCCGTCTCATCATTAAAACCCCTTTCCTGGTTTCCGGAACTACCGGAATCCCTTTTTCAAAAAACAAAAACCGATACTATGAAAATACATAAATTCATTATCTCCGAATCATTTGGCGTTGTCAATCCCTCAAACCACACCTTCCCAAGAAACTTTCCCCTCAAATTCCATATTTCTCCCCCGGGGTTGCATCTTGTCGGATTTTGTGGTAAACTGTAACATATTTGTAACCTTTGCACTGGGTTACCTACAGAGAGAAAACTGGCCTATCTCAAAGGGAAACGTTCCCTTTGATCCCCTGAAAACCAGGGGAAGGTTTTTGCTTTAGGAGGAATGTGTTTTGATGAAACATATGGCAAAGCCCACTCGAAAACCCGTAAGTTTTCTGCTTGCCTTGGCAATGCTGCTCACCGCTTTTTCCGCCCTTACCTTTTCCGCCCGAGCGGCGGAAACCCCTACGTCTCTGGGATTGGGAGAACACGGGATCATGGCTTATGAGGACGGCTGGAAGTATTCCTACGGCGGCAAAGGGGAAGTGGTCAACGGTGTGCGGGTTTCCGACTGCGCCGGACTGATCTATTCCTATTTCAAAGACCTGGGAGCCATTGGCAACTGCTACGGCGGGGCCACTTCCCAGGTAAACTACAACTGCGTGTTTTCCGGGGACATTGACGAGCTGGACGGTATTCCCAGGATTCACGGCTTGGTGGTCACCATGCCCGACTACAATGACCCTTCCACCGGTATCTACAGCCATATCGGCATCTATATTGGAAACAATATGGCAGCGGACAACAGCGACTATCAATACAACATGCGCATGGAACCTGTGGTGGGCAGTGGCCGGAACTGGACTGCTTGGCATGTCTTTGACAACGGCACCCAGTATCCTTCCACCGGCTGGTATGAGTTCAACCACAACCTGTATCACTACACCGACTGCCAGTACGATGTAGACACCGTGGTGGACGGCATCACCATTGGCAGTGATGGCATTGCTTTGGGCTCGGACGGGCAACCTCTCACAGCAGATTCCCCTGAGGCTCCTGCCCTCAGCAAGGAGTATGTGTCTGCTTCCACCGTGGCCCAGCAGCTGAAAAGCCTGGGATACAGCGGCGAAGACAGCACCGGGGACATTGTTTCCGGAAACGATGACATTCCCAGTGACAACGAACTGAATGGACAAATCATTGGCAACGGTGTTTCCCTGCGGCGGGAACCCAACACCCAGTCCAGCAAAGTAGCCACTCTGTACCGCAACGACCCGGTGCAGATCGTGGAAGCTGTTTCCGGGGAATCCATCACTGCCGAGGGACAGACCACGGATCAATGGTATTCCGTAGTCACCGCCGTGGGCTTAAAGGGGTATGTGTGCTCCCTGTACGTAGAGCGGAAAGCCACATTAAATCCCCCTGTTTTTTCCCTATCCGACAGCGGTGATTTATTGATCACCTCGGCAGATGGCTACGATATCCGCTACACCACTGACGGCACCCACCCCTCTTCGGAAAGCACCCCTTATACGGGTCCCATCTCCGTATCCGGTACTTACCGGGCGGTTGCCGTGCAAGATGATTGGACAAGCCCCATGGTCACCATCACCTTTGCGGGCGGCAGTCTGTTCACAGATTTCACCGATCAGGACTGGTACTTCAGTTATATAGATCAGGCGGTATCCGTTGGGTTGTTCTCCGGCAGCGGAAGCAAAACTTTCTTGCCTACCTCTTCGATCACCCGTGCGGAATTTGCCACAGCCCTGTCCAATCTGGCAGGGGTTGACCTCTCCGCCTATCAGGGGACAAGCTCTTTCACCGATGTGGGCAACGCCTGGTATAGCGGCGCCGTAAACTGGATTTCTTCCCAGAAAATCATGAATGGCATGGGTGACGGTACCTTCCACCCCCAGGATCCCATTACCAGGGAACAGATCTGCGTGGCCATCGCCAATTACGCCGGGCTGACCGGAAGCAGCACCTCCAACCCCTTCGCCGATGACAGCTCCATTTCTTCCTGGGCTAAGAACGCTGTGTACGCCTGCCGCGACCTGGGATTGATCAGCGGCATGGGAGACAACGTATTTGCTCCCAAAAACAATGCCCAGCGCGCCCAAGCCTGCGTCATCATTTTAAACGCCTATCAGCAAGGGCTGTAATCCCTGCATTATAAAGCACAGAAAAAGCTCTCCGGTTTTCACCGGAGAGCTTTTCGTATACAGGGCTTGTGTCAAGAAATGACCGGAGCTTATTTTCCCAGACGGATCACGTTCCAGGAAGCTTTTCCCAGACGGCTGGTCAGCATTCCATCGTTCAGCTCATCACGGTCGCTGACCACTTTGGGCAAAACCACTTGCTTTTCCGCAGAGTTTACCGCCAACATATCATCGTGCTCCAGTACGATATGTTCCAATACCCGGTAGCCTTCAAAGCTGCGCAGATCCGTCTCCAAAGAGATATCCTCATTCAGATCCCGGTTGACAGCAAAGATGGTCACCTGGTCCTTTTCATCGTCCCATACAGCTACGGTTTCCACATCAGTCACATCCGTGAAGCTCCGTGTGTCGTGTTTCGAAGACCGCAGAGCCGGATTCAGCGCAATGCCCCGGCCATACTTGGAAACGTGCAGATAGGGATAGAAAATCGTCTGCCGCCAGGCAGGTCCATTTTCCTCGGTCATGATGGGGGCGATCACATTGACCAGCTGGGCCAGGCATGCCATGCGCACCCGGTCGGAATGCTTCAGCAAGGTGATCAAAAGCAGCCCAACCACCAAGGCGTCCTCAAAGTCATACCGGTCTTCCAACAGGTGGGGCGCCACCGACCAGGGCCGGTTCTTCATGATGTCGTCGTCCTCGGCCTTGGCGTGGAACCACACATTCCACTCGTCAAAGCTGAGCATCATATCCTTTTTGGAACGGCGCTTCGCCTTTACAAAATCGCAGGTGGAGATGATGGTGCGGATAAAATGGTCCATATCGTCCGACTGAGCCAGGAAATCCGCAGTGTCGTTCAAGGTGTTTCCGTAATAGCTGTGCAGAGAAATGAAATCCACACTGTCATAGGCTTCTTCCAAAACCGTGGCTTCCCATTGGGGGTAGGTGGGCATTCCCGTATTGGAACTGCCGCAAACCACCAATTCCAAACTGGGATCGATCTGCTTCATGGCTTTGGCAGTTTCGTCCGCCAACCGCCCGTATTCCCCGGCAGTTTTATGCCCTGTCTGCCAAGGGCCGTCCATCTCGTTGCCCAAACACCATACTTTGATGTTGTGGGGATCCTTGATCCCATGGGAAACACGCAGGTCACTGTATTTTGTGCCGGAAGGGAAATTGCAGTACTCCAGCAGATTGCAAGCGGCTTCGATGCCCCGGGTTCCCAGATTGACAGCCATCATCACTTCCGATCCGGCTTTCTTACACCAGGAAGCGAACTCGTTCACGCCTACCAGATTGGGCTCCGTGCTGCGCCAAGCCAGCTCCAACCGGCGAGGCCGCTCCGCCACAGGGCCCACGCTGTCTTCCCAATAGAAATTGGACACAAAGTTACCACCTGGGTAACGCACAATGGGCACGCCGATCTCTTTTACCAAATCCAGCACGTCCTGGCGGAACCCTTCCTCATCAGCAGAGGGGTGGCCAGGCTGGTAAATACCACCGTACACTGCCCGGCCCAAATGCTCAATGAAGGAGCCGTAAACGCGCTTGTCTATACGGCTGATCTGAAAATCTTTATCCAAAGTTATGCGGGCATATTTTCGTTCCATGGTTACACGATACCTTCCTTTTTAGAATTGTCCGTACAAATCCAGCGGATTTATCATAGAAGAAAATTCCCAAAAAGTCAATTGGTTTTCCCATATTTTTCGCCTTGGATTTACACCCGCACGCTCCTGTGGTATCATGAAAAAACAGAGGAAAGGAGTGAGATCTGTGGCGTATCCGGAAAAACAAGTGGTATCCCAATGGCTGGCCTCTCTGCAAGGGTTGCCAATCCGGCTGAAAAAAATGTTTGGCTGTCTGTGTGTTTACTGCGATAACCAACCGGTGGGCTGGCTACACGGGGAACTCTTCTCTCTGCGGGAAGTGGGGTTGGAATATCTCCCGGACGACTTGCGGCGCCCTGGCCCCGGAGACACCGTGCAGGAGATTCCCATTCCTCTGGGACGCCGGCAAGAACCCTGGTTTCCCAGGGCTGTGGCGGACACTGCCCGACGGCGTTCCGAACAGGGGTAACCTCTTGTTGTCTCTGTAAGTGGGGACGTATTTTTGCAAAAGCACGTCCTTTTTTCCAAAACATTTTCGATGTATGCTAAAACAAATCCTGGAAAGGAGACGATCTTCATGGAATTCAGTCAGCTTTTTTTGGAAGCGGTAAAGGTCTTAAATCCCCGGAGAATCTCGGAAGACATTGAGGTTGGTGGGGTGGCGGCCGCTCTTGTGACCGATAAAGGCAACGTGTACCGCGGCATCTGCATTGACACTTCTTGCAGTATGGGATTTTGCGCGGAACACGCCGCCATTTCCGCCATGCTCACCGCCGGGGAAGACCGGGTGGAAAAAATCGTGGCGGTAGACTGGGCCAAACGCATTTTACCACCCTGCGGTCGTTGCCGGGAATTCCTGCTGCAGCTGGGGAATCCGGACACTCTGGTGCTGGTGGCGGAAGACACAGCGGTCAAGGTAAAAGACCTATTGCCCTTCTCCTGGCAGGAAGCCCGTGAGAAGCCCATTCCGGAATAAAGTCTGTCACGCCCAGGACTCTGGGCTCTTTGACAAGGAGGAATTGTATTGAAACTGACTCATCTTCGTGTGAACCATATAGAAACACCCCTGGGGCTGCACATGGTTCACCCGGTATTTTCCTGGGTGGCAGAGGCTACCGCCGACCGGAAACAGGCAGCCGCCCAAATCGTGGTAAAGACTTCCCAAGGGGAAACCGTCTATGACACTGGCAAACGGGAAGACCTTTCCTCTCTGGGAACGGAAATCCCGTTAGACCTTCTCCCCCGTACCCGCTATGATTGGACTGTCACCGTCTGGGGAGACGGCGGTGACAGCGCCCAGGCCACTTCCTGGTTTGAAACGGCCAAGCAGAAGGAACCTTGGCAAGCCCAATGGATCGCCGGGGATTTTCCCGACAAGGAACTGCAGCCTCTCCTGGCCAAAGACTTTACTCTGGCAGCCCCTGTAGAGTCCGCCAGGGCTTACGTCTGCGGCGTGGGCATGTACGAGTTTGAGGTGAACGGCCAAAAAGCCGGAAACGAATATTTGCTCCCCGGCTATCACTGTTATGATTTCCAACTGGAATACCAGACCTTTGACATCACCGCCTTGCTACAGCAAGGGGAAAACACTTTGGGGCTGGCTCTTGCCCCCGGCTGGTACAAAGGGGACATCATTTTTGACCGGTACCACAACTTGTATGGGGATACCATGCAGGCCATCTGCGAAGTGCATATCACCTTGAAGGACGGCACCAAACAGGTGATTCTCTCTGACACCTCATGGAAAAGCTATCCCTCGCCGGTCACTTTCAGCAATATCTACGACGGGGAACACTATGACGCGCGAAAGGAAATTCCCGGCTGGTCCTGTCCCAACTGTCCGGCCAGCTCCAAAGAAGTGCTTCCCGGAACAGAAAAAGTGGAAAAACTCACCGCCCGCATGAGTCCCAAGATTTTGAAGAAGCGCAGCTTCACTCCCCAGGTACTCCATACCAAAAAAGGGGAAATCGTACTGGACTTCGGCCAGAACATGACCGGCTGGGTGGAATTTGACGTAAACGAGCCCGCAGGGTCAGAGGTGGTTCTCACCTACGGGGAAGTGCTTCAGGATGACTGTTTCTACCGTGACAACCTGCGCTCCGCGAAAAGTGAGTACCGGTACATATCCAACGGACAGCCCGCTCATGTACGGCCCCATTTTACCTTTTACGGGTTCCGGTACGTGAAAGTGGAAGGAATCCACCAGGTCCGCAGTCAGAACTTCACCGCCTGGCATATCCGTTCTGACGTGGAACCCATCGGCTCTATCGTCACAGGGGACGAGCGGGTCAACCAGTTGTTCCACAACGCTATGTGGGGGCAATTTGACAATTTCCTGGACGTGCCCACCGACTGTCCCCAGCGGGACGAGCGGCTGGGCTGGACCGGCGACGCGGCCATTGTCTCCGCCACAGCCTGCAAGAACCTGTACATGCCCGCTTTTTTCCATCACTATATTCACAATGTGGGGCTTGAGGAAACCTATTATGGAGGTTCGGTCCCCTTCTTTGTTCCGGCGCCTAAAGCGAAAGACGAACAAAACGCTTTCTGGCTCAGCGGGAATCCTGACGGGTGCGCTATCTGGAGCGATGTGGCTACCATGATGCCCTGGGCAGTGTATGAAAACTACGGGGATCTGTCCCTGTTGCGGGAAGAATACCCAGTGATGAAAACCTGGGTAGAGCGGATCCGCAAAGACGACCAAGCCGATGGCGGCCGGGGTCTGTGGCTGAGAGGCCGTCAGCTGGGAGACTGGCTTGCTCTGGACCGGGAAGACGGCGACACCCAGAACCCCTTTGGCGCCACAGATTTAGCCTATACCGCTACGGCTTTCTACTACTATTCCACCCAGCTGACCGCCAAAGCAGCCAAAGCCCTGGGATACAAGGCTGACCAGGCGGACTATGAAAACTTGTGCGGCAAAATCAAGAAAACCTTTCTCCAGGAATACTTCCAGGAAAACGGGACTTTAAAAATACCCGTGACCCAAACCGCCTGTGTGCTTTCCCTGTTTTTCGGATTGTATCCGGAAGGGAAAAAGGATTCGGTACTGGCCCAGTTGAAGGAACGGATCAAAGCCAGAGGCAATCATTTGGATACGGGATTCTGCGGCACACCTTTCCTTTGCCGGGTCCTTTCCGACAACGGAGCCAACGATTTGGCCTACACCCTCTTTTTGAATGACGACCTGCCCAGCTGGCTGTACGAAGTGAAAATGGGGGCGACTACTGTCTGGGAGCGTTGGAACTCCATTTTACCGGACGGTTCCATCAGCGGCACAGGCATGAACAGCTTAAACCACTACGCCTACGGCTCCATTGCAGACTGGATGTACCGGAACCTTTGCGGCTTGAACCCTGTGGAAGAAGCGCCCGGTTATAAAAAAGCGGTGATCCGCCCCATGCCCGATCCCAGAATCCCATGGGCAAAACTGCGGCTGGAAACCGCCTCGGGAGAATACCAGGTGGAATGGCGCTGGCAGGACGGAACTCTTCACGGCAGTGTCACCATACCGTTTGACTGTCAAGGGGAACTGTTCCTTCCCAATGGGGAAACACATCTTTTGGAAGCGGGAACTTTCGTATTTTAAAAACCGACTCTAAAATTAACATTCCTGAAACGCGCAGACTTTTGAGCAACAAAAAATGGGCTGGCAAAGTGCCAGCCCATTTTTATGTTTTGTTTCTTACTCAGCAACAGAAGACTCAGAAGCAACAGAAGACTCGGAAGCAACAGAGGAATCAGTGGTGCTGCCCTCAGCAACACTGGAATCGCTGGTGCCCTCTTCCTCAGTAGCGGAAGCCACGGAAGAAGTGCTGGTGGTAGAAGTCTCGCTGGTAGAGCTGTTGTTGTTGCCGCTGCAAGCAGCCATGCTCAGAGCCAGCATCAGAACCATAATAGAAGCAATGATTTTTTTCATTTTCAGTTTCCCCTTTGATGATAGAAAATTTGCTCCAGGCACTTTCCAAACTGGAAGGTTACCTTTCGCTGTCCGAAAACGTTTGCCTCGGACTTTTAACGTTACTGAGTGTAAGAGGAATTTATTACAGAAAAACCGAAGAATTCTTTACGAGTTTCTTACAAATCCAGGTATAAATATTTACAAAGTTTCCATAATGTGATTGTGCAATTAGCCGGAACAATTCTTCCATACCTGAATTTTTCCCAAGTTTCCCCTGTTTGCAGATACCATAAATCAGTATACATAATTATAAATCCCCGAATCATAATACTTTTTGTCGAATTCCTTTTAGAGAAACGAAAAGCCGCCAGGGGAATAACCCCTGACGGCTGGCCTATGATTCCGCAATTTATTTCTTCCGGACAAACGCCTTTTTCGGCATTTTGCAAACTGGGCAGGTCCAATCCTGCGGCAGTTCCTCAAATCCGAAATTGGGATCCCGATACACGTAACCGCACACGGAACAAACAAAATTTTCCCCGCTGCTCTTGTCAAAGGTGCGGGCTGGCGGCAAATATGTAGGAGAAGTCTTTGGGGACGCTCCCCCCAGATGCTCCACATAATACTTATAGGTCATGGGCGTCCCCACCGCTTCATCGCTTCCCGCGATAATTTCCGCCACATACACCGCTTGATCCTTCATTTCCACCTTGTCTTTCACTTGGCACAGGAACCAGCAGCAGGTGTTCTCCTTTATCACCGGCACCCCTTCGATCAGCACCTTATGCCGGATATTCGTCAATTTCTCAGCACCCCGGCCGGAAACAAACCCCAAAGCGCCAATCACCGTGGCGGGGGTAGCCTCAGACAGCACAGAGATGGTGAAAATCCCCTCTTTTGCGATACATTCGCAGCTATAGTTGGCCTTGTTCATGGCCAGCGCCACCAGGGGCTGCTCCGAAGGCGTTGCCTTGGAAATCTGCATCACCGTGTTGACAATACAGGCATTGGGCTTTTTTCCGTCCTTCACACCGATGGCATACATGCCGTAGGAAAGATTTTCCAAAACCAAAGGTTTCACTGTGGGTCCCTCTCTTTCACCAATAGTCACGAGTTGCTTACTCTATCATACAAGCGTTCAGGCTCCATTATGCTTGATCTTGTCCCAATAGGCCCGAAAGCTCTGTTCGGTTTTGTTGTCACCATACTCATAGTACCGCATCCCCACAAGGGAATCGGGCAAATACTGCTGGGGCAGCCAATGGTTTGGCGCGTCGTGGGGATACTGGTAAAACTGTCCTTTCCGTTCCACCTCGGCTCCGTCAAAATGCTTGTTTTGCAAGTTCCGGGGCACTGCCCCCGCCTTTCCCCCGCGAATGTCCGCCACCGCCTTATCCAGCGCTGTATAAGCGGAATTGGATTTGGGCGCCAGGCTTACCAGAAC
>DXXH01000046.1:14561-19879 GCA_019416395.1 Clostridiales bacterium | reverse complement strand
GTCCTACTGTGGTGGGCATGATTGCCGCTTCTTTGCTGTCGGTGGCGGCGTCCGCTTTCCCCCTGTCAGAGGGGATCTTACAATGGGGACTGGCAGCGGCCCTGTTGGCAGTGGTGTTGGTAGCCCACTGGAAAAAAGTCCACCCCATCGTGCTCATTATTTTTTCCGCGGTGGTGGGCATTGTCGCCGGGTATGCCGGTTTGCTGCCGGGGGTATAACGGGTTGCTGTCTGCATGGAAGGAGTATTTTGGAAAAGCGCTTTCCCAAATGGTTGTGGGAGAGCGCTTTTTGATATTCCAGAAATAACCGTGGTTAATTTTCCATAATTTTGAAAAAATGTTCAAAAACTGGTGCATATATCTGAGAAAATTGGTATAATAGCGGTAATGAAATCTTCCGGGGAAAGCCCGGATACGAGGTGACAGGTATGCTGAAGAATTGGATACGCCCGGAAAAACCCGAGAGCGAGGAATTAAAGCAGCGGTTGAAGGCTGCTGAAGAAAAATTGAGCGTTCAGCAGATGAAGCTGAAAGAGAAGAAGTTGCCCGTACTGGTGCTTATCGAAGGCTGGGGCGCGGCGGGGAAGGGCAGCGCCATCGGCCAGATTATCCGGAATATCGATCCCCGGTTTTTCAAGGTGTTCTCCATGCCTTCCACCCCTACGGAAGAGGAATTGCGCAAACCTTTCCTGTACCGCTTTTTTGAAAAAATCCCCGAAGCGGGCAAGTTTACCTTCCTGGATTCCGGCTGGATGGACCAGATTATGAAAGAGCGCCTGGACGGCCGGTTGGACGACAAAGCCTATGCCCAGCGAGTGGACAGCGTGAAGCGGTTTGAGCGCTCCCTGACGGATAACGGGTATTTGGTGCTGAAATTCTTTTTCCACATCAGCAAAAAGGAACAGGCCAGCCGGATTGAAAACCTGTTGGCGGATAAGGATACCGCATGGCGGGTGAGCCAAGGGGACACCTGGCAGAACCGCCACTACGACAAATGCCTGGAAGCCTTTGACCGGTATTTGGACGATACCAATACCCCCAGCGCCCCCTGGTACATCATTGACTCCAAGTCCAAAAAATTCGCTGAGCTGCAAGTGATGGAGACCTTGTGCATGGGCATTGAGACAGCGCTCCACAATGAGAGCCTGGCCGTGCCTCTGCTGCAAAACGCCTTCCCCCTGGTGAAGATGCCCAAGCTGAAGGACGTGCCACTGGACAAGACCATTTCGGAAGAGAACTACAAGCAGGAGCTGAAAGAGCTGCAGGCCAAGCTGGGACAGCTGCACAACCGGCTGTACCGGAAGCGGGTGCCGGTGATTATCGCCTATGAGGGCTGGGACGCCGCAGGAAAAGGGGGCAATATCAAGCGCCTGACCGGGGCGTTAGACCCCCGGGGGTACGAGGTGCACCCCATTGCCAGCCCGGAACCTCACGAAAAGGCCCGGCACTACTTGTGGCGGTTCTGGACCCGGCTGCCCAAGACCGGGCATATCGCCATCTTTGACCGCACCTGGTATGGCCGGGTGATGGTGGAACGGCTGGAAGGATTTTGCTCGGAGAACGATTGGCAGCGGGCCTATTACGAGATGAACGAGTTTGAGCAGGAGCTGCACAATTGGGGAGCGGTGATTTTGAAATTCTGGGTACAGATCGACAAGGATACCCAGCTGGAACGGTTTACCGAGCGGCAGAATACGCCTTCCAAGCAGTGGAAGATCACCGATGAGGATTGGCGTAACCGGGAGAAGTGGGACGCCTATGAGGCCGCCATTGACGAGATGCTGCAAAAGACCAGCACCACCTATGCTCCTTGGCACATTCTGGAATCGGTGGATAAGAAGTACGCCCGGATCAAGGCGCTGAAAATTGTGATCGAGGCTTTGGAAAAGGCATTGTAATGCGGATGTACAGAAGACTGTAAGTCTTCTATCGGGAAAAGAATTTTACTATAGGACCAAACATTGAAAAACCTTTGACGTGGGAACAAACGCCTGCGTCAAAGGTTTTTGTAGTGATGAAGGGACGGCTATTAGAAAAACTCCTATTTTTAAGCAGCAGGTTCTCAGCTGTCATCTTCCACACTTTCCTGATACTCGTAAAAGGTGACTACAGCAGATGCTTTTATGGTTCCGTTTTCCTGCTGGGAAAGTTGGACATCTGTCAATAAGCTGCGCAAGGGGCTGTCATGGAGACTTTGGAGAATTCCTAAAGCCTGCTGGTAATCCGTGCAGGTAAAGGGCATGGTTACCTTGCGGCAGAAGATATTGGATTCAAGCTGTTCTGTTTGGAAGGAGAGGGAGTATTCTTGGCAGTTGGACAAGATGGAATTGAGCTCTGTCATCACTGCCTGAAGGTTGTCATACTCCGGCATAGTGCGGGAGGCGGAGCCATCCTGAGAAAGTTGGTTTAGCGATTGTTCCATTTGCCGTTGTTTGACCAATTTTGCTTCCAATTGGAGCCCCAATTCCTCCTCTTGGGCAATTTGTTTTTGGAGAGATTCTATCTGCTGGGTCGTAGGGAAATAAAAAAGCAGGATATACCCGCTGACTACCGCGATAACCACCAGGCAAATCAGCAGCACCCGTTCTCTTAAAGTCAGTTTTCTCATGGAGCGGTTTCCTCCTCTTTGGCAACCTCAAAATACACATGGACTTCTACAAGGCTTTGCTCTTTTCCGGTGGAAGCGGCAGTATCCACACTGGTATTGGTAACCAGGGGAGACTGTTCCAGTTGAGAGACAAGCGTCCCGGCTTGGCTCAAAGTCACACCGGAGAAAGAGATCAGCACCTTGTTTTCTGAGATGGAGATCTGGGAAATATCCGCCACGGGACGAATGGTGTTGTCGATGAGGGATAAGATTTCCAGGCAGTCCACTTGGGAAAGTTCCTCTTCCGTAGGGGTAGCCCGGACATATTCCTTTAACACCTGGTGGTAATTTTTCAGTTCCGCCATCTGGGAGATCTGTTGCTGTTCTAGAATGAGCAGTTGCTGTTCCAGGTGTTTTTGTTCGTTCCAGGGGTCATAAATCATTAGTTTGGACAGCGCCAACAGCAAGACCAGAGCAAAAGCTACATACAGCACTACCGTAACCGGGGCGGTAGTCCGGTCCTCTTTGAAGTACAAGTTCATGGAGCGCTTGCTGGGATAGGTAATATTTTTTCCTTTTACCAAAAGGCGTATATCTGTATTCAGTTTCATCGTCTTACTCTTCCTCCCCAAGCTCTATTATCAGTCCGGCAGCACAGGCAAAAGTGCTTAGATCATGGACCTTGCCGTCCGTAGGGGGAAGAAGCTGATCCACCGGCAGCGCTGGCAGTCCTAAAGTTTCCTCTAAAACATGGCGTAACGGACCAATTCCAGCTCCGCCGCCGATCAAATATACGCCGTTCAACTGGTTTTGGCGGTAGGTGAAATGATAAAAATTGACCAGCTTCAATACCTCTACCGCGATATGCTCATAGATTTCCATACACCGAGGGTGTTCCAGGATCCCCTGGTGGTTTCCCCGTTTATAAGAATTCGCCAGAAAGCGGTCCACATTTAATATGTCGGCCACTGCGTTGTCCAGTTCCCGGCAGCCAGTGGAAATGCGTCGTGTAGACTGGATCCGGTCTTCCTGGACTACAAAAACCCGCGTGGACAAGTAACCTAAGTCGATGAAGCAGAAATCCTGCGGGGCTTCCGGCCAAGATTCCCGGCAAGCCTTTACAAGCCGGATTAGTGCCATCTCTTGGGGAAGAATCAGTTTTAGAGAGAATCCCCCGGCGCCAAACATATGGAGATACTCTTTGGCTCTCTGTTTTTCCACCGCGGCAGCCATCATGGTCATTTGCGCGGGAGCGCTTTCGTTTTCCGTTTCCCCATGGGGAAGAACTGGTTCTTGGCATAGGGCATAGTCGCAATGATATTGGTGCGGTTCCCCGCGAATGAAATCACTGAACTCATAGGGCAGATTGAGCATCAGCTGGTCTACTGACATTCTAGGCATAGTAACCAAGCGGCAGATTACCTGGCTGGCCGGCAGGAGAAGTCCGGCGCATGAACCAGGAAGATGAAGCTCCTTTTTTGTCTTCTTCAGGAAAGCGGAAAAGGAATGGGGCATGGTGATGGTATCCTCTTCCATAAGATGTTCCGGCAGGGGTACCTCATGGAATTCCAGCTTTCCTGTTTTCAACGCGGCAATCTTCAGGCTGTTGTTGCCTAAGTCAAATCCAACTTTAATTTTTTTTGACATACTATCTTCCTCTCATGTCAGTAGACTTTGATACCACTGGATCCAAGATGTTCCGAACAGCGTGACGATCAACCACGCCGCGGATAAAAAGGGGCCGAAAGGGATTCCCTTGGGGGAGCGGCCTTTGCCCGTGGCGAAGGACCACGCCAGTGCCAGTACACAGCCGATAAACAGCAGCAGAACCATTTCTGTCCAGTTTCGATACAGTCCCAATACAAACAGCAGCTTGATGTCCCCGCCTCCCATGGTTTCTTTTTGCAGCAAATGATCCATGACCAGAGACAAAACCAATAGGGGCAAGGACACGCTGAAAGCTCCAATAACCATATGCACACAAGTTTCCTTCAAAGGCTGTTGGAGGAGAAACAGAAATACCAGGCGGTTGACTCCCGCCGTCAAAAGCAGCTTGTCTGGTAAAGTATGGGAAGTGCAGTCTATCAGGGCCAGCAGCAAAAGCAGGCTGCCCAAGATAAGCTGCATGACCAGTTCCAGTTCCAGACCAAATTTCCACACTAAGGCTCCAAAAACCAGGGCTCCCGCCAATTCTGTCCCAAGGCACCGGGCTGGGATCCGGCTGCCGCAGTACCGGCAACGGCCTCGGCATAACAGATAGCTGAATATGGGGATCAGGTCTTTCGGTCCCAACGTTTGGCCGCAGCTGTCACACCGGGAACGTCCTGTGGGAAGTTTTCCCCGCGCAGCGGCGCAGTCCAAAAAACTTCCCATGACCGCCCCTAACAGGACCAGCCAAAAGGTAAAATAACATTGAACAAGCTCCATTGTTCCAAGCTCCTCTGTATCATGTGGAAAACAGCCTTGGATCAACGCCGGAAACTTCCGGCGCTGTCCCAAAGCGGTTTATTATGCCGCTGGGAAGCCACCCCCACCCAAACGGCGCTTTGAGAGTGAATGATTCAGAAAAGGTTACGGGGTACTGACGCTGCCAGTTTCGTCTTCCCCGGCAGTGGGGGTACTGCCGCTCCAGGCAACGCTGGTGTTACCCTCGGTATCAATGGTGTCAACGACATAACCGTTTCTGGGTTGGTCAGCACTATCTTTACTGCCTTGGCCGTATGCGGTGATCG
>DXXH01000046.1:0-14551 GCA_019416395.1 Clostridiales bacterium | reverse complement strand
CTGTTTCCGCTGCAGTCTTTTCAATGGCTTTGCCGCTGGCAGCGTCGTAATAGTATTTAGTCTCTCCAGTGGGCGTGGTTTCGGCAGTCATATAAGTAATTAGCGCGGCAGCTTTGGCGGCCCGTTCGTTGGCGTCGTCGGTGGCGGTTTTAGCCTTATCCAAAGCGGAGCCAACGATGGGAATGGAGATCACCACCAAAATGGCGATAATGGCCACCACAATGAGCATTTCGATAAGGGTAAAGCCACCGGATTTTTTCAGTTTACGCAAGGACCTTTTTTTCAGATTCATGTGAATTCCTCCTTATTTTTCTCTGCCGGAAAGGGCAGACGCTTTGCGATATAGGGACAAAGGACGGGGTGGTCGGCCTTTTTTTCACAACAGGGTTTTACATAGCCCCGTACATACTGAACAGGGGCAGATAAATGGACAGCAGAATCACAACGACAAACACAGCCATCACACAGATAATGGCAGGTTCCAGCAGGGCAAGCGCCCGGGCGGAAAGAGTATCCACCTCGTTGTCAAAATATTCCGCTAGGATCTCCAGGATAGATTCCAGGGAGCCGGTAGCTTCTCCCATAGCGGACATTTGTACCAGCATGGGGGGAAGGCCTTTGCAGGAAACGAGACATTCCCCTAAGGGCTGGCCGCTTTCCACGCCTGGAATGACGCTTTTGAGCTGCTGGGAGAGAAAAGCGTTTTCCACAGAGCGGGAAGCGGTATCCAAAGCCTTCAAGATCGGCATACCGGAGGAGAGCATAGTGGACATGGTGTGGGAAAACTGGCTGGCGGAAGTCATGGTAGCGATTTTTCCCAGGACGGGGAGTGTCAATCTCCACCGTGCCAAGCGGATACGGCCGTCCGCGGTATTCCCGTACAACCGCAGCAGGAATGCCACACCGGCGCCGCAGGCCAAGATCACCCAGATATACTGGCTGAAGAACTGGGAAACTGCCACCACGATTTTGGTAGCCAGGGGAAGTTCCATATTCATAGAGGTAAATGTAGCCGCGAAGGTGGGAACCGCGTAGGTCATAATGATAATGATGACCACCACGGCTACTACTGTCAGGAAAGCGGGATAGACCAGGGCGCTGGTTGCTTTGGCTCGGGTCTTGGTCATGCGGTGGTAATAGGCGCTCATTCGCTCGAAGGAACGGACCAAGTCCCCAGATTCTTCTCCAGAGCGGATAGTCTCGATGAACACAACTGGCAGACGGCCCTTGCCCCTCTGGGAAAAACTGTAGGATAAACTCCAACCGTTGGCGATATCTTCAGAGACTTGGCCCAAGAGTTTTTTCAGGGATCTGTCGGAAAGCTGGGAGGCTACCAGGTCAACTGTCTGTACCAGGGGAAGCCCAGCCTTGAGAACGATGGAAAATTGTTTGCACATTAGAGCAAACAGTTTTAGGTTCAGTTTTTGGAACTTTTCCAGGGGGTCGGTTCTGGAAGTGGAGATCTCTTCCAGGTGAAGGACCACGTCATAGCTTTGGCGAATCTGCGCTACAGCTTGGGCCTGGTCCACAGCTTCTATGACTCCCTCCGCCCGCTGGCCATCGCCCTTTCCGGCCTCATAACGATAGGTCGGCATAGTTTGTTCCTCCTTTTATCGTCCCAAGCCTTGGGGCCTGGCAGATGGAAATGGGTTGCCGGAGAAAGTGGAAAAGGGAAGCGACGTAGAGCTTCGTACGGCTCCCGCCAGGGTCTCTCTGGAAATTGCCCCACTGTTGTAGAGGTTTTGTAAGGCACGGTCCATCAGAATATTGCCGGATGCTCCGCTGGTCTGAATAGCATTTTGAATTTGAGGAGTTTTACCTTCTCGGATGAGGTTGCGGATAGCGTCATCTGTTTTCATTATTTCACAAGCCAATACCCGTCCTTCTTGCCCGGCCTTGGGCAAAAGCTGCTGGGATAGCACTGCTTTCAAGGTCATCGATAACTGGAGACGGATCTGTTGCTGACGTTGAGCGGGGAATACGTCCACGATACGGTCGATGGAATCCGCAGCAGAATTGGTGTGGACAGTACCGAAAACCAGGTGTCCTGTCTCAGCGGCGGTAAGAGCGGTCTGAATGGTATCCAGATCCCGCATTTCTCCCACCAAGATAACATCAGGATCCTCCCGGAGAGCGGCGCGCAGACCGGAAGCAAAACTCATAGTATCCCGGCCAATTTCCCGCTGGTTGATGATGCACCGGTCGGGGGTATAGAGATATTCCACTGGGTCCTCCAGCGTGAGGATATGTAGCCGTTTCGTGTGGTTGATCCGGTTGAGCAAAGCTGCCAGAGTGGTAGATTTTCCAGACCCAGTTTCACCGGTGATAAGGACCAAGCCCTGGTTGTAAGAACAGAATTCCTCCACAACGGCTGGAAGGCCAAGTTCCTCTAATTGGGGGATATGGTCGTTGAGCAGTCGTATGGCCGCGGAGTAATTCCCCTGTTGGCGAAAAATATTAACCCGGCACCGGACCCCTGCGATTGTCAGGGCAAGATCCAGTTCCCCGGCAGCTTCCAGTTTCGAAAAGTGTTCCCCGGAAAGCTCCTGGGCGATCTCCAGGCATTGCTGGTGGGTCAGCAGGGAACTGTCCAGTTCCCGGATCTCCCCATCTACCCGGCACTTGGCAGACAGAGAGCAGATTAGATGAAGATCGGAAGCCCTGCTGTTTTTGGCTTTTTCTATAAAATCCTGTATATTCATTCAATGTGCCTCCCTATAATCCTTACGATTTCGTCCGTGGTGGTG
Source organism: Clostridiales bacterium (assembly GCA_019416395.1). Taxonomy (GTDB): domain Bacteria; phylum Bacillota; class Clostridia; order Oscillospirales; family Acutalibacteraceae; genus Acutalibacter. The sequence goes on along the minus strand of DXXH01000046.1, from coordinate 11,804 downwards.
AGCCCCTCGGTTACCAGTTGAGCGCAGTTTTCTAAAATGGGGTGAAAAGTGGAACTGTGCACGGCTTTCTCAAGCGCTTTTAGATCCTGACGGTGAATGGCCCGGCGGATATCCGGAGTGATAGTCAGGATCTCAAAAACGGCTGTCCGGCCATGATATCCGGTCTGAAAACAGTCCGAGCAACCCGTGCCCCGATAGAACTGATAGGGTTGACCGGAAGGCAGGCCCAGCAAAGCGATTTCCTCATCGGTGGGGGTGTAGGGTTGGCGGCACCGGGGGCATATTTTACGCACCAGCCGCTGGGAAATGATGCCCCGTACGGAACCTGCGATCAGATATGGCTCTACCCCGATGTCCAACAGGCGGTCAATAGAGGAGAGCGCGTCGTTGGTGTGGATGGTGGTGAGCACTAAGTGTCCTGTCATGGCGGAGCGCATGGCGATTTCAGCGGTTTCCCCGTCCCGGATCTCGCCCACAGCGATGATGTCCGGATCTTGCCGGAGTACAGCCCGCAACGCGTTGGCGAAAGTCAGGTCGGTACGCTCATTAATTTGGACCTGGCATACTCCGTCTATGTGGTATTCCACTGGATCCTCCAGGGAGATGAGATTGACTTCCTCACTTTTTTTATTTTCAATCATGGTATACAAGGTGGAAGTCTTACCAGAACCAGTGGGGCCTACCACCATAAGCAGGCCTTCGGTGCTGCCGGAAAGCAGTTCCAAGAATTTGCGCTTGTTTTGCCCCCGCAGGCCGATACCATCGATGGAGATCATATTGTTGTCTTTGCGCAGCAGGCGGATAACGATCTTTTCCCCATGGATCGTTGGCAGGGTGGAAACACGCAGGTCGAGCGTTTCCTGATGGACCGTCATATTGATTCGGCCGTCCTGGGGGATATTTTTCTGGGCAATATCCAGTTGGGCCATAATTTTGATGCGGGAGATGACGGAAAGCTGTAACTCCCGAGGGACGGTAATGATATTGCGTAAGATACCGTCAATTCTCATGCGAATCAGCAGTTGGGAACCGAGCGGCTCCAAATGGATATCACTGGCGTTTTCCGTGTAGGCCCTGTGGATGATGGAATTGACCAGACGGATGGTGGGGGCCGCGTTTTCGTCCCCTTCGTCCGCTGCCATCAGCAATTCTTCACCGATTTGAATAGCGGCGCCGTATTGGTTGGAATCCAAATCCCGGCGCATATCCTCAATTGCCTTCATCGTACCCTGGTTGCTGTACAGGTTTTGCAAAGCCCGGTCCAGGGCGGCTTCCGTGGCGATCATAGGAATCACCTGACGGTGTGTGGCAGCACCTACCTCTTCGATAGCCGTAAAATTCAAAGGGTCGGACATTCCCAGATAGAGTTCTGTACGGGTGGCCCGTACCGGGACGACCTTATGCTTTTTCGCGATGCTTTTGGGCAAAAGCTGGGCCATATCCGAACCGATGGTAACTGCGTTCAAGTCGATAAATTCTAAACCAAGTTGGGCCATCAAGGCCTCGATCACCTGGTTTTCTGTAATGATATGGTTATCTCGCAGAACATCGCCCAACCGTTTGCCATTCTGTTTTTGTATGGCAAGAGCTTCCTGAAGCTGTTGTTGGGTGATTGTGCCATTGCCCACCAGCAGATCACCAAGTCTGGTATATTTCATGTGCTCCCTCCCTCGTCACTGACGCTGTTGAGACAGCGGACGGAAAAACTGGTTTGATTGGAAATAGAATGTTTACCTATCACCTGGAGTGTGACTTGGAAGATACCGGTTTCGTCGTAAAGGATTGTGTAGGACTCAATGCGGTATGTCCCGTTGCCATATGCCCCAGAGGATAGCATTTGACGGTTGTTTGCCTCTAACTGCCCGTCCTCGTTGACGGAAAGAGTAGTATTGCGGCCGTAGTTCACGCTGGTATAACGTTGGAGTTCCCTTCCGTCCCCCACTACCACGTTCCGGGCATAGCGCAGCTCATTGGAGAGCAAATCACTGAGGGTGGACAGTAGAAGCTGGCTTTCAGCCTCGCCGGTGATTGTTCCATAACTCTCCTGGGCCATAAAAAGTCCGGTGTGAAGCATCAGACCCAACAGGGCAAGCACTCCAGCTGCAGCTGCCATCTCTACCAAAGTCACTCCCCGGCGGCACCGCAGCTTTTTCCAAAAACGCTTCATGGCCCATCACTCCCTGAGCTGTTTAATTTATAGGAATAAAGACCTTCGCCGCCGTACACCTGAACGGAAAGGCTTGCTTCTTGGGCGCCCTCTATAATCTTAATGCTGGGAGAGGCGTCTACACCATCGGTAAGGGGTGTCTGGCGTTCTTCCGCGGCGGTAAGGGTCTCGTAGAAGGATTTGTCTAGTTGATCCGCTTGGCGGCCAATTTGGGTGGATACCGCTACACCTGCCAGTAACAACGCTACGGAGAGGGTAGCCACTAGAATGGCTCCCAGCAGTTCTACCAGAGTTTCCCCCTGTTGGTTCTGAAGTTTCTTTTGGATGCGCTTCATGATCCTTCCTCCTCTCCGTCAATGGTAATCCACCCCACTTTCCAGCGTAAGGGGGCGGTGCTTTGGACCTCATCGCTGGGAGTTAGCGCTGGCAGGGTGGGTTTGGTGGTCACCGGGGTCAATTCCGCCTGGAGCCGGTAATCGTCCAATGTGGCCGATAGCTCGATGGCATAAGATCCCTTCACCACGTTGAGGGACACAGTGATTTCCCTCTCATCCAGCTGAGTGCCTGTTTCAGGGGACAAGGTCAGGGTATGGGTCAAAGAGGTTTCCGCCAGTGTTGTGATAGACTCAAAAGTGCTGGCGTCCAAGGTGTTTCTAATTTCCAGCCCAAATAAGCCGTCGAAGTCCTTCAGCAGCACATCTTTCAAGGCGCTGGTGTAGGATCCCGTCTGCTGTTGGAAATATCGCAGCGTTTTATAGCCTACGATTTCCTCAGAATCCTCCTCATCGTAAATAGGTTGCTCTACCTCCCAGTATTTGTACTGCCCCTTGTACTCAGCCTGGCTCAATTCATCGCACAGCAGGCTGACTGCACTGGAGAGCGCCAGATAGGTTTGGTGTTCCTCCAGGTTGCTGTGGTACTTGTTGGAGTTGGAGGCCGCTGCCATCAGGATGGAACCGGATACCATTACGCAGATGAGCAGAAACAGCAGCGCAAGCAGTAGGGAAGCCCCACGCTGGCTCTTTAGCTTGTTTTCCAGGGCTTTCATCATGGTTGGGGCTCCTCCTGCTCTTCTTCTTCCTGCAAAACCTGTACTGGAAGGTCCTGCCAAAGGGTGTGGGTATTGCCGGCATAGTCAAATTGAAATTGGAGTTTGACCATAGCTACGGCAGGGTAATTCTTTTGAGGATAGGCAGTAATGGACAAGGTGCCGTCAGAGGCAGCGCTGTTATCCCATTCCACCCAAAGAACATCCTTAAATTCGGCAGAAACTTCCTCAAAATCAATGACGCGCACGTTTTCCACTGTCTGAGGTTCATCGCCTATCAGGAGTGTAAAATCCTGGGCAGTGTACAGGACAGACTGCTCCGTCTGGGCGTCAGCCTGGAAAGTGAATTCCAATGGGGATAAAGATACCTTCGCGTTGATCGTTTCCAAGGCGAGAACACTGGTGGCGTAATAGGAAGACTCCAGGTAAGAAAACGTGTAGCCTGCCGTCATCTGGGTGGTGCCTTCCGCTTCGCTGCCGGTGGCGGTGAAGACCAGGCCGTTCTCCTGGCGGATTTCTGCCTGGGTGAAGTACGTGTGGTCAAACTCTACCGTGAAGTCCTGGAATTGGATGGCCTTCGTCAGTTGTTCCGGCAAGGGGCGGTTATCCCGGTCCACCAAGATCAGGGGCGTAGTCACTGTCCCGTCCGTAAAGGCAGTAATGGTAGAGGGTGTGGCAGACAGACGCAGGTACGCGGTCACATTGATGTCAATGGCCAGCGTGTAGGTGATATTGTTGTAGGTATAAGAGATGTGCGCCTGGGTGCTGCCTTCTTTTTTGGCGGTGACGTTCAGGGTACGGGCGCTGGACTCATGGCCGGAAAGTTCCGCCACGGCGATGGTGGGGTCGTCTGTGGATACATTCCACGTTCCACCCGGCGCCACTCCGGAAAGGGTGAGTGTCTCAGTCCAAACGGCCTTTTCCAGCTGTTCATCGTAGTCTGCGAACAGGTCCAGGCTTACCGGTAAGGCGCCGTATTCACGGCGGATGCCCTCTAGCATCCAGTCGCCATAGTGCACGTTTGCCATGCCTCCCGCCACCACACTGCTGGTCTGGGTGAGAATGGTGGGGAAGGGGTAGTCTTTTCCCAGCAGGCTTTCATCAATGCAAAAGCTGTACCGGCCGGCAATCGATTCACCTCCCGCAGTCTGGGTGGTGATGGTGCCGAAACCTGCGTCCAGTAAGGTGTTAAATGCTTTGCCCCCAACGGATAAATCGCTGTAGGCGCAAAGTTCTACGTCAGGGTTCTGGCTGCCCTCCAGAGGGTTGCTTTCGCTGCCGTTAAAGAGGTAATAGCAGTTTTGGTAGTTTGCCAGCCGGGAAGAAGCGTTCTGCCGCCAGATTTCCCCCAATCCTCCAATGGCGTAAAAACTGGAGGATTTGTCTGCTACGTCTTGAGAAATTTGAATGTAGGTGTAACAGTTGGAAAATTCCGTAATAAGATCGTCCGGTACTTTGTTGTCCACCAGCCCAGCCTGGATAGCGGGCACCTCACTGGATGCGAAAGATAAGGTTTTCATGAAATAGCCCCCGGTAATCCCCCCCACATGGAGATTGGATTGGGTGTTTTTGTTGAACCCGTCTCCAAGGGTGATGGAGCCGCCGGAATAGCAGTTGCTAATAGATTGCTGGCAGGAGCCCGCAATGCCGCCCACCCGAACATTCCGGTCGCTGTCGCTATGGGTAAAGTCCAACTCAATGTCGGTTACGGCAACACAGTTTTTCAAAGCCATGTTGCAGATGCCCACCAGGCCGCCTACGCCACCACCGCCGAATTCGCACTGGGTATTTTTGTCCAGAATGGTGTATCCAGCCACAGCGCAGTTTTCAATGGATCGCGTACTGCCGCCAGTGTTGGCCGCCAGTCCAACCAGGCCGCCGATGGCGTACCAGGCCTTTTGGTTGTTGGCAGCAGTAATGGTGGCTTTTCCCGTGGGGGAGTAAAGCACGATGTTTTTCAGTTCTGCGTTGACTGTGACTCCAAATAAGCCGGTAGTGTTGACATTTTGGGTGGAAATGGATACCTCTTGAATGGTATAGTCATTGCCATTGTAGCTACCGCTGAACCAGGCGATGATTTTTCCTTCCGCCGCAGTGTCATACAAGGCGGCGATAGGCGTGTAGTTTTGAAGGTGGCTTCCGTCCAGGTCATGGGTCTGTACCCATACGTATTGCCTGCGGTTTCCGGTGAGCCAGTTGTTCAGAAATAAATATCCCTCACCGCCGCCGGGTTTCGCGATCCGGTCTACAGTCTTCGTGTCATTCCAGGCGTACCAGTTGATGAATTGAAGCTGCTCGATAGAGCGTACCTGGTAGGGGTTGGCTGAGGTGCCGGGCAGAGGTTCTTCCCCATACGCCATAGACGCGGCAAAGAAGGGGTTGAATTTGACAGTAAATAAGATCCCCCCCTGGTTCAGTGTCCAGGTAGCTACAGGAGGCTGAGTACTAGTTTGGGATTCTGTGGTCACCACCAGATGGAGCCCCTCTTTTTTCCCCGCTTCCCAGGTGTTATAGCTATAGAAAGTGTATTGCCCGCTCATCAGGCCGGCAAGGGCATTGTTGGCGTCTTGGTTTGTGGTGGCCCTTTGAGGGGAGAACAGGCCGTCGTTCCAATAGAGATCCTCGCTTTCCAGGGTGGGTGGGGTATTGGTGGCAGCGTGGTAATAGCCATAACCGTACTCCGTTACCACACCGTTATCCCCGTGGGCAGTGGACAGAGTGGAGCTTTCTTCCACCTGGCCGTCGCTGTTCAGGGACAGGACATAGAAATGGTACGATGAGATATTGTTTATGGTCAGTTTCTCCCAATAATATACGCCCATATCCACAAGCGTCATGCGGTCAGGCCATTGGCCTGCATGGATGGGCAAGCCTTTACTGTCTTCTACCGTGCCGGGATAGGGATATGGCATGTGGGAATCCAGCGCAGATACGTTTTGGCTCATTCCCAGGGCCGTGACCGCCTGGGAGGATTCCTCTCCGGAAAGCTGCTTCCAGGTCACGGGCTTGGCAAAGGAGTCCTGATACTGGGCAGTGTAATTTTCATTCCGGTAGGTAAAGTTGCCCTCATTAAGATAGACACAGTTTGTAGATGCGTCGGCAGAAAAGCCATAAACACTGGCCCCGCCTTCCCCGGAAAGGTACATGGCGGCGTAGCTGCGGTTTAGGGTGGAAGCGTTTTTCCCGGCGAAACCGCAGCCATGGACGGTGCCATACCGGGCCCGGGAGACAACGATTTTTCCCACTGCGTAGCATTGATCGATGGTGCCGCCGGCAGTGTTTCGACCTACAAAGCCACCGGCATACGCGTTGGACAGGTTGGCGTTGACGAAAATAGAACGGACCTCCACGGAGCTGGAACGAATCGTTCCCTCATTCAAACCGGCCAGTCCCCCCAGATAGATGGTGCTGTAGGAATAGCAGCTTGCCTGAAGCGCCACGCCGGACACAGCGCAGTTATCTACCGTGCCGCCATTATATCCTACTAACCCAGCCCCATAGAGGATCGTGGAGCTGCTGCCGCTTTGGGAAAGGGCCAAGGTCTGGCTCATTTTATAGATTACGTTTTGAATCAAACTGGTACTGTACCCAAAAAGCGCCACATACTGGTATTTTCCGCCCCCACTATAAGTGGTGGCAGTCCGGGCGTTCTGGATGGTGTGGAAGTTCCCGAAGTAGCTGCCCCGGAAGGGGCTGCTGGCGTTAATCCCGATAGGGGGTTGAGTCCAAGAACCTTGGAACATTTCATACGCCGTATAAAGACCGTAGTCCAAATCCAGCTGCTGTAAAAAGCGGTACTGGTGGGTGCTGGCGTAGTAGGCGGGGAAGCAGCTGAGCATATACAGGTGACGGGGAGAACGGATCTCCACCCGCAGCTGGTTTGCCAGTTTATTCAGGTCCAGGTCTTCTTCATAGGTCAGGATAGCATTGGCAAAATGAGGGTTATAATAGTAACTCCGCTGAGTCGCTTCCACCACGTCGGTAATGGTGATCTTTTGATAGAAATGCTGGGCAGCATAATCCGTGTTGACCACTTGGCTGGGGAGAGGGAGCAGATAATAGTTGCTGATTTCCCCAGAGGTGTCCTTCACGTTTGCCACTTCGTGGATGTGGCTGGAATCGTTATAAGTGAACGTGCCTTTTTGCTGGCCTTCCACCGTTTGATAGGTTATCTCCAAGGTGGCCCCAATGCCGGAAATGGATTCCGTACCGCGATAAGCCACAGCGTAGCCGTCTTCCGTTACAGGCTTGTTGGAAAGGTGGCTCACATCGCCGCCGCTAAATCCATAGGTATTGTCCTCGTAGCGCTCGTAGTAGACCAGGCTTCCGTTTTGGAACTGAGCGCCCCAGTCCCCCCAGTGATCCAGTTTCTCAAGCCCTGGATAAATGTAGGTGGTAAGGGAAAGGGTAGTTTGCAAATTATAGGGGTGGGTCTGAGCAGCGCTTTTCGTACAGAAAATGTTTGGTCCAAAGAGAGTTTCCCATTGGGTGGCATCGGTAAGGTCGCTGTACGTTTTGGAAAGGCTCTCGTTTCCCGATTCAAAATGAAAAAGTTCTGAATCCAAATAATAAGTTGCAGTATAGTGCCCATTCTGGCAAAGAGGGTAATTGACCACCGTATTTCCCACGGTAAACAGCATGGCACTGTAAGAGCTGTTGGCCTCGGTTTCCCCAGAACCCAGACACAATCCGGCTGCTTGAGCATTAGTTCCTGTACTTTCCAAAAAACCCACCGCGTAGCAAGCAGTGATGGAAGAGGCAGACCCTGTCAGGTTCCCCGCCAGCCCCCCCGCGGCAGGTCCCCGCAGGTAAGAGGAAGAATAGGAACTGGTGAGAGTTAGACCGGAACCCTCTCCCACCAGGCCGCCTGCGCTATCCTGAGCATCTACCAGAGTTGAGGCGGAACAATCTGTCAGGCTGGTATTTTCCAGTTTTCCTGCCAGGCCACCGGCTATATTTCCACTGATTTGATATTTTAAGCCGTCGGCACTGTTACCCAGTGTTTCCTGGAGATTGACGCTTTCATCGGAGTGATTTTCCCAGTAGACTTGGCAGTTTGAGAGATTGAGGTTTTTCCCGGTACCCAGTAGGGCGCCGGCCGGAGCATTTCCGGCAGTTACCGTTGTATCCACCAGACGAACCCCCCGCAATTCCTTGGGGACATCTTCCGTGCCAGTCAAATTGCCGAACAGGCCGGAGGGCTGGTTGCTGCCGTCGCCGATTTGCAGTCCATAGATGGAAAAACCAGCTCCGTCATAGGATTGAAGCTGGATGTTATTGATAGGCTGGAAGGTATACCCTTCCACCTTTTGAATGTCGGTTTGCTGTACCGCGATGGTTTTTCCCTGGACTCCGGAGAAAGCGCTATCCAGGTTTTGCAAATGCCGCAAATACGCGATGTAAGCGGTTCCCTCGGAGCTGTCTTTGGCAAAAAGGCTGTTATCCCGGGCTGTTTTGCGGGCCCCATTGACTTTCAGATCCCCGGTGTAGGAAACCTCGGCACTGATGGTGAAATCTCCGCCATAGGTCAGCTCTGTCTCACTGCCCGGAAAGAGGTCGCGGAACTTCTGCCCTTCTTCCAGAGTGTCCAGAACCCAGGTGTAGGTGTAAGAAAAATACACAATTCCAAATTCTTCGTTTTTCTCTGCGTTTTCCGGCTCCAGCGGAAGTTCCACACCCTGATAGTTCAAAGTTACGGCAAGGTCCACATTGTCCGCCTCACTGGTAGAGGCAAGAGTCCGTGGTACCCAATAGGTGACCTCGGCTCGCAAGGTGTTTTCATTATAGATATTGATAACTGGCGTACGCAAAGAGATGGTAGACCCGCTTTCGGCAGATTCACCCCCGTAGTATCCAATCATTGGATCGCTGTCCATACGGGCTACTTTCGAGGCAGCACGCCATGTCTCGTAAAAAGTAGAAAAATCTCCTTCCACGGGGAGGGTGGTGGTGGTAAAAAAGACGTCCACCACACTACCGCTTTCCGGTTCGTAAATGATATAAAAATCTCCTTCCCACAGAGAAGGCTCAATGGTTTCCTCAGGCAGCAGGTCCTCTATGCCGGCGTCTTTGGAATGAACATAATAGACAGTAATCTGGGTAGTTTCGGTGGAGCCTGGAACAACATCTACATGTTCTATCTGGTTAGTGTTGCCGGTCTGGACCACATGGGCTTCCAAACGCTGCCCGCTGCTGAGCAGAGCGGCCCGGTTCTGGGCGGCTAGAAAAATCTCTTTAGCGGAGTCATCCAGTGCTGTTATCTGCAAATAGTGCATATAGGAAACAATCCCCACTATGGAAACGCTGAGTAATACAACAGAGATTAAGACTACAAGCAGCATCTCTTGTACAGTAAAGCCCATGTGCCAGTTTTTACCGCGATGCAGCATACAGTTCCTCCTGATTTCAAGTCCAATACGGTCTGGGGTGTTGCCGGATATGAAATAGCGTCTCACAAAATCATAGTGAGAATGAAAATGTACGTGACAGAAATTATGTCAAGTAGTTTTTTAGGTATTTTTTACTTTATCATATTCGTGAGAGACAAAACAACAACTATGTAAAATTCAAAGTCTTCTGCGTAGAATTTGCATTCCGGCAGGAGAGATGAGGGGCATGGAATGATGACCGTCCTTTGTATCCGCTGCGAGGTTTACTTATTGACCCTTGTTAAAGGCTCAGCCTTTCATTTGGCTGACCAGACGGTAAACATCGCTGAGTTCCATAGGACGGTAATAATAATATCCCTGGATCATATCGCAGCCCGTGTTCAGAATGATCTCATTTTGTTCTTTGTATTCCACGCCTTCCATGCAAACGGTTTTCCCAAACTGATGGCAGGCGAAAACGATACTGCGGATAAAGTCCATTTTCGCTTTGGATTCCGTCACTTCCCGCACCAGTGAGCGGTCCAGCTTGATAATGCTGGAAGGATATTGAAGCATCATGCGCAGGGAAGAATAGCCGCTCCCAAAGTCGTCCAAAGCAATCCGAATCCCCATTTTCTGGCATTCTTCCACGAAATGGGCCAGTTGTTCCGGCTGTTCGTCTAAGGAGCTTTCTGTCAGTTCCGCTACCAAGTGGGAACCTTCCAACCCATATTTTTTCAGAGACTCCTTCATGAACGGGAGCAGCTGGAGGTCGGATAATTGGTGGAGACTGACGTTGAAGGTGAGGTAAAAACTAGGGTTATGGGCGTGAATGCGTACGCAGGTGCAGACCGCTTGCTGGAATACCCATCGTCCCACCGCTTGGATGAGCCCCCCTTTTTCCAAGAGGGGGATAAATAGGGCGGGGGAAATATCCTTCCCCTCAAAGTTCCAGCGCAGGAGCACTTCCCCGCCGATGGCCGCCCCATCCTTGGAGGAAACCATGGGCTGGATCACAATGCGGAAATGTTCCATATTGTGAGCCACATCTTGACTGAGCGCTAGGACCATGTTGGACATCTGCTTAATCTGCTGGATGCTTTGGGTGGAGTAATCCACATAGGAAAGCTCTTTTTCTCGTTTGGCCACACGGATCAAAGAGGCAAGGTTTTCCACCAGATCTTCCGGCGCCATATTCTGGATGGGGTATTCCATCAGTCCAAAGGAACACGCGTTTTGTACGGAGACACCCAGAGCCTTGTAGCAGTCCGTTATGGTGCTACGGATCTGCTGGACCAGCAGTTCTTCCTTTTGATGCAAGCATACGGGATGCAGAACCACAAAGAATTTGGTCCCTTCCAGACGGTAAAAGGTCATTTTCCAGGACAGATTTTCAATCAGGGCGTTGGCAACTTTTTTCAAAAGCCGGTCCCCGTATTTTCGTCCTTTTGTGTTGTTGACCTCGGTGATGCCGTTCAGGCTGAAGCCGATGAGCAGTGTTTTCTTCCCAGCTTTTTTCAGATCCTCTAACTGCTGGAAAGCGGCCCGTTCTCTGGGGAAGCCTGTGACGGGGTCCACCACGAAATTGGCGTCCTGGTGGGTGACACGGCCAGAGAAGAAAAGGGGTTTTACTTTCTCCTTGTTCCATTTCAAAATGCCGTAGCAGTGGATCCATTGATTATTCCCATGGACGTCTTGTACCCGGTAACGCAGGTCATGGACGGTTCGCTTTTCCCGCAGCATACCAGAGATATCCTGCCAGTACAGGTCTTGAAATTCCGGCGAAGTGATGCGTTTGGACCACAACTGGAGAAGGCCGTGGACCACATTGCTTTGAAAGCCGAAATCTTCCCGCATATTGTCGGATATATAGAAAATATTCTTCTGCATATCCCCAAAATAGAAATAACTGGAATCGTTGTGCTGGGAGACGGATTGAAACAGGGTTTCCACATCGCATTCAATTGCGGAGAGAAACGCCTGGAACGGCGTCGTTATTTTGTTTGGTAAGTTTACTGGCACAATGCTGTTCAGTTCTCCGTTTAACTGGTAGCAGGATTCCCCATCAGGAATACTGCCCCTCTCCTGGTAGTAATCTCGCTTATTTTCATACATTACCTGGTCAGCCTGTATTAACAAGTTCTCCAAATGCAAGGGCTGTTCATCGGACCAGACATGTCCAACGGCGATAGGATGCTGATCTTCACGGATTTTCCGCTGA
>DXXH01000045.1 GCA_019416395.1 Clostridiales bacterium | reverse complement strand
CCTCACCTGTGTAGGGGACGGTACCGGCCCCCGGTATACCCCCTACCATATCCCCCACCGCACGGAAGTGATGGGCTTCATGACCATTCTCCACGGCGACGACCGGTTTTACAACAACATCTTTGTGCAAAAATGGCCCAGTGAACCACTGGTGATCCTTCACGACAGCGACGACGGCAAAGATCTGGAAAACCGGGAAGTGGGCACCCACGTATGGGAAGGCTATCCCACCTACGAAGAATGGATCGCTCAATTCGATATGGATACGGATACCCCCAACATGAGCAAACTGGCTCCTGCCCACGATTCCCACCTGCCTGTGTGGTGCAAGGGCAACGCCTATTTTAACGGGGCCAAAGCCTGGAGCCAGGAACAGGACGGCTTGGTGGATACACAGCACCCCGTGGAAGTCAATCTGGTTTTCAAAGACGGCAAACCCACCTTGTCCACCAATGTGTACGACTTCCTGGAAGGCTTTCAAAACGAGATGGTTTTCACCGGCACCCTGGGTCAAGCCTTCGAGCCAGAAGAATCCTATGAAAATCCTGATGGAACGCCCATCACCTTTGACCAGGACTATTTTGGCGGGCATCGGGGTACTCTGGTAATCCCTGGACCTTTCGCTTCCAAGTCAGACGCTGAAAAGCCTTTGTGGTAATACACCCGAAAAAAAGGCCGAGGACTCACAGCCGTTGTAGGCAGTGGGTCCTCTTTTTTTCATTTCGGCCCCTGGAGAGGTAGACGGGGACCCGGGACCGTGGTACAATGTTCGGAGAAAAACTACAGCCGGCGGCAACTGAGGACAAAATTTTCCAGACCGCCGGCTCACTTCCTGTCCGGCGGCCCCAACAAGGTTCGATGAAATCCGATCGACCGGCTGTGCGCTGCCCCAGGAGTGACCATTGAGAGGAGACACCTGTTTATGTCCTGCAAAAAATCCTTTTCAGCCTCTCTTCTGGAACGGCTGGAATCCCCCCAAGGCCCTGTGGACGTGGTCCTGGATACCGACACCGCCAATGAAGTGGACGACCAATTTGCCCTTTCCTACATGCTTGCTGCCCGGGAGAAACTGAACGTCAAAGCCATTTACGCCGCTCCCTTCTTCAACGAAAATTCCACCAGTCCGGCGGACGGCATGGAAAAAAGCTATGAGGAAATTTTAAAATTGCTGGAACTGGCCCACTGCGATTCTTACAAAGAGGCTGTTTTCAAAGGTTCTACAAACTACCTGCCTGATGAGAAAACGCCGGTGCGCTCCCCTGCAGCGGAAGATTTGGCCAACCGGGCCATGGGGTATTCCCCGGAAGCCCCCCTATATGTGGTGGCTATCGGGGCGCTGACCAATATTGCTTCCGCACTGCTGCTAGAACCTTCCATCACCGACAAAATTGTGCTGGTCTGGCTTGGGGGCCACGCTTGGGACTGGCCGGACAACCGGGAGTTTAACGCCCAGCAGGACGTTGCCGCTGACCGGGTGGTTTTCGACAGCGGCGCCGCTATTGTACAGCTTCCCTGTCAGGGCGTGGTCTCGGCGTTCCGAGTCAGCGGGCCGGAGCTTCGGCAGCACCTCTGGGGAAAGAACCCCTTGGGGGATTATCTGGTCACTCTGGTCGAGGAATCTCAAAAGGCCTGGGGAGCCGGACCCTGCTGGAGCCGGCCCATCTGGGACGTGACCGCTGTGGCCTGGCTGATGGGTGGCCGGTTTATGCGGGATCGTTTGGAACCCAGCCCCATTTTCCAGTACGACCACCACTACAGCTTTGACAAGACCCGCTTCCCCATCAAGTATGTCTATTACATTGAACGGGACGAGTTGTTCCAAGATCTCTTCCAAAAACTCTCCTCACTGGGAGGGAATCAACTGTGATACGCCTTTGGGCAGGACGGGTATGGGCCTTCGCCAAACGTGAGGTTGTTCTTTCCGCAGCCATTGTATTGGCCATTGCTTCCTCATTTTTCGTGCCCCCTAACCCCGCCTACCTCTCTTACATCGATTGGGACACCTTAGCCCTGCTTTTCAGCCTGATGGCCGTGATGAAGGGGTTTCAGAAAGAAGGGCTGTTCCAGTTTGTGGGCAGCGCGCTGCTGAAACGGATCCATGCCACCCGGGCCATGCTGGCGGTACTGGTATTTCTGCCCTTTGTGTGCAGCATGGTCATCACCAATGACGTTTCCCTGATCACCTTTGTGCCCTTTGGCATAGCAGTGCTAAAACTGGCCCAACGGGAAGAGCTGGTGGTGCCCATGGCCGCCATGCAGACGCTGGCCGCCAATCTGGGCAGCATGCTGACCCCTATGGGCAACCCACAAAACCTCTACCTCTATTCCCGCTCCGGTATGAGCTTTTGGGAGCTTTGCGGCGTTATGCTGCCCTATGTGGTCTTCTCCGGAATTTGTCTGGTAGTCCTGCTGTTTTTGCGGAAATCCCAACCTGTGGAACAGCTTCCTGTGAAAGCCCAGTTAGGCAGTGCAGCCAACCTACGCTGGAGCACCGCGGGATTTCTGCTGTGTTTGCTGGGAATCTTCAATTTGGTGCCAGCCCTGGCAATCGCCGGAATCGTGCTGGTCTTCCTGCTGATCAAGGACAGGAAGCTGCTGCAGTCGGTGGACTATTCCCTGTTGGGCACCTTTGTGGCCTTTTTCGTGTTTATCGGCAATCTGTCCGCCATCTCCTGGTTTCAAAATTTCCTGGTATCCGTTTTGGAAGGCCGGGTGGCCGGAGTATCCGTGCTAGCCTGCCAGGTCATCAGCAATGTGCCTGCTGCCCTGCTTCTTTCCGGGTTTACCCAGCAATGGGATGCCTTGCTGATCGGCTGCAACATCGGCGGGCTGGGAACACTGATTGCATCCATGGCCAGTCTGATCTCCTACAAGCAGGTAACCCAGGAATATCCGGAAAAACGGCGGGCATACTTTATTTGGTTCACCGTGAGCAATGTAGCTCTGTTAGCGCTGCTCCTTCTGGAATACGTGCTACTGAACAGAGTCTTTTGAGCCTGGGGTAAGTCCGACAAACCGGGCTGTGAAATTTCTTGCGTTAAATTTTTGTAAAATTCCAGAAAAAAACTTGTGATTTTCCCAACTCCCCCGTATAATGAATTTATTAGGATTGTTGGAAAATGTGATTTGATGCAAGGAGAATGGTCATGGATCCAGCCGGAAAAGGCATTGCCCCGGGTATGCTTTCTCAAGAAAGCTTTTCTAAAAAGTAATTATTGCACGGCCCAGCGCCGCTGCCTTTGGCAGCAGGTGCCGGTCGTGCTTTTCTTTTTGTGCGGGAATCGCTTTTTCTGTTGAAGCTTGCGAAAGAAGGGGAAATTGAGGTATGACAATCACAAATCTATTGATGCTGCTGGGAGGCTTGGGACTCTTCCTGTATGGTATGCAGATGATGGGTTCCGGTCTGGAAGCGGCTGCGGGCAACCGCATGAAACGCATTTTGGAACGTTTGACGTCCAACCCGATTTTGGGCGTACTTGTGGGCGCCGGCATTACTGCAGTGGTACAGTCTTCATCCGCCACCACTGTCATGGTAGTGGGCTTTGTCAACTCCGGCATGATGACGCTGCGCCAAGCCGTTTGGGTTATCATGGGCGCCAACATCGGCACCACCATCACCGGCCAGCTCATCGCCTTGGACGTGGGAGCCATCGCTCCCCTCTTCGCCTTTATCGGCGTCTTGCTTGTGGTGTTTATCAAAAAAGCCAGTGTCCGCTATTACGGTCAGATTATCGCCGGACTGGGCATCTTGTTCATCGGCATGGATATGATGAGTTCTTCCATGGCCCCGTTGCGTGAGTCCGAGACCTTTGTCAGTCTGCTGACCCAGTTCAGCAATCCCTTGCTGGGTATCCTGGCCGGCGCAATATTCACGGCCATTATCCAATCTTCTTCCGCTTCGGTGGGTATTTTACAGGCCTTGGCCAGCAGTGGTGTAATTGGCTTGTCCAACGCGGTGTTTGTGTTGTTCGGCCAAAATATCGGCACCTGCATTACCGCTGTGCTGGCCTCTATCGGCACCAGCCGTAACGCCAAGCGCACCACCATCATTCACTTGATGTTCAACATCATTGGCACCATCCTTTTCACCATCGTGTGCATTTTCACCCCCTTGACCGACTTGGTAAGCAGTTGGACACCGGACAACCCTTCTGCCCAGATCGCCAACATGCACACCTTATTTAACATTGTCACCACTCTGCTGCTGCTTCCCTTCGGCGGCTATCTGGCCAAGCTGGCCACCCGGATTCTCCCGGAAAAGCCCACGGAAGCTGCGGAAAACGGTGTGCACCAGCTGCTTTATATCAAGCCCGTGGATCAGCTGTCCGCCGAGCATCATGTGGGTACTTCCGCCATTGTGGTCAATGGCGTTCAGCGTGAGCTGGCCCGCATGGCGGAAATGGTTTTGAAAAATGTGGACGAAAGCTATCAGGCCGTTTTGGAAGGTACTCCTTCCCGGCTGGAACAGGTGGAAGAAACCGAGGAATACATCGACTATTTGAACCAGGAAATTTCCCGGTACATTTCCCACATTATTGTATTTGAAACCAACCCCCAGGACTCCGAGCAAGTCAGCGCTTTCTTTAAAATTTCCAGCAACCTGGAACGGATCGGCGACCACGCCGTCAACATTTGCGAATACACCCAGCTGTTGGAGCAAAAGCACATTGGGTTCTCCCAAAAGGCCAAAGCGGAAATCCGGGCCATGCGGGAAACCAGTCTGAAAGCCATTCAGGTTTTGGGGGATATGAGCCGGCTGCCTGCGGAAGCCTTAAAAGAGATCGAGGGCTTTGAGCAGAAAATTGACGACATGACTTTGGAATTCCGGCAGAACCAAATGGTGCGGCTGCGGGAAGGAACCTGTTCCGACGAAGCCTGCACGCTCTATTCTGAGATGCTCACCGATTTCGAACGAATTGGCGACCACATTTTGAACATCGGTCAAGAGCTGGTACCGAAACAAGCCGTGGCTTTAAAAGCGTAAGGGAACCATTCAAAGCAAAATGCAAAACGCCTTCTGGAAAATTCCGGAAGGCGTTTTTTTGTGGAATGCAGGGAAAACAAAAGGGCATACTAGGCTGTGAAACCGTTTCGCAAAGGGGGATTATCATGATCGAAGAAGATACCATCAAACTTTTACGGGAGTGCAATGCGGGTATTAAAATGGGAGTAAGCTCCATCGATGAGGTGCTGCCCAAGGTAAAGAACAGCAACCTACGGGGATCTTTGGAAAAATGCCGGTCTGCCCACGGCAAACTGGGGGACGAAACCCACGCTATGCTGGCCCGGTACGGCGACCAGGGCAAGGAGCCCAATCCCATGGCCAAAGGTATGTCCTGGGTAAAAACCAACGTGATGCTCACCTTGGAAGAAAGCGATAAAACTGTGGCCGACCTGATTACCGATGGGTGCAACATGGGGGTAAAATCTTTGAACCGCTATTTGAACCAGTACGAGGCGGCTGAGGAACAAGCCAAGGACATCGCCAAACGGCTGATCGGGCTGGAAGAAAATCTGGCACACAATATGCAGACCTACCTGTAAGCCGGCCGTATGTTTTTCCAAGAAGCCGCATATACTGACGGCAGAAGAACTTAGGCCGAGGCCTGAAAGGATGGGGAACCATGATCAAGTTGAAACCGCTGCTTGTGAACCTGGTAATCAGCCTGGGGGTGGGCGGACTCTCGGCATTGCTGCCCCGGGGCTCTATGGAGAAATATGCCAATCAAAAGCAACCGCCTCTCTCCCCACCTGGGTGGGTATTCCCAGTGGTGTGGACGATCCTGTTCGCCCTTATGGGAATCGCTGCCTACCTGGTCTGGATGCGGGACAGCACAGGCCGCAATGGGGCTTTGGTTCTTTATGGGGTTCAGCTGGCCTTCAACTTTTTCTGGACGCTGATCTTTTTCAACCTGCAAAATTACGCCTTGGCCTTCTTCTGGCTGGTGGCCTTATGGCTGCTGATCCTATTGACCACTCTGCGCTTTTTCAAGGAGACCCCCGCTGCCGGCTGGCTCATGGTGCCTTACCTGGTGTGGGTCACGTTTGCAGGGTATCTGAATGCCGGTGTGTGGCTGCTCAACGCGGGATAAAGGGAGCTTGTAAGAGGTCTCAAGCTGCGGAATCCTATTTTACAAACAAAAAAGAACGCGGAGAAATGGACTGTTTCCCCACGTTCTTTTTTTGTTGCGGGAGTTTCCGCAACACATTTTTATTCAAGCCCCTTTCGGCAGCCTTTTCTCCAATTGGTCCAAAGCTTTCCGCAGAGGGTAATACAAGATCAGCGCCAGTAAAAAATTCCCCCCCGCATGAATCAAATCAAAGGTGAACCCGCTGATAATCCAGGCAATCACCATGGAAACTCCGCCCATGGGAAGATACACCAAAGAACACAGCGTGCCAAAAGCCAATCCGTACAGTCCCGAAAGAACTGCCCATTGCCAGGAATGCTTCAACCACCGGAACAGCCAGGTGAGCCCCGCTAAAATGGGCCAAACATACAAGTACATCAGCCACCAGAGCCCAAACCCGTAAAGCACTCCTTCCAACAACAGGAATACCGCAAGCCCGCCAATCACCTTGCGCCGGAACACCAGCGTAAATAAAATAGTCAACAAGCTGACCAGCTCCACATTGGGCAAAAAAGCCAAGGCTTGTTTGGACACCACCATCACTGTGCCCATCATGGCCATCAAGCACAGCCCGGTTAGCCGGCTTTTCATCAATAGCCTACCGTGAAGGTAAACTCAAAGGCGTCTCCATCGCTGATCTCCGTATCGTCAACGCCATAGTTCCACATTTCCCCGCCTTTGGTCAGGCACCACCACTCCTGGTTGGCGTCGTCCACGGTTTCACCGTCCACGGTTTTCACGAACAGGCCATAGCTGCTTTCCTCACCTGCAATCAGGCCTTCCTGTTCCAAGGCTTCCCGAAGATTGGAAGCTGTGGTGGAAATGGTGAAATCTTTGGTAGATCCGTCACCATGAACGACCTGGAAGGTGATCTCCTTGGTTTCGGCGTCTTCCCCGGCCTCACTTGCTACGGAGCTCTCGTCAGCGGTACGGGGTTCGGGCTTCAGTTGAGAGGTTTCCGAAGTGCTGCTGTCTTCCTGGCTGCTCTCCTGAACCTGGGAAACGGTGCTGCTGGAAGGAACGCTGGATTCCGAAGTGGAAGCGTCGTTTCCGCATCCGGCCAGCATGGTCAGTACCAGGACAAGGCTCAAAAGCAACGCCGCGCCCTGACGGAAAATGGTTGTGTGTTTCATTGACTGTTACCTCATTTCTAAAAAATAGATTTGAGGGACGGCGCCCGGCTTCCGGAACGCTCTGGCGCAAGCGTCTGGAAAAGCGGGCAGGAAAAGGAGGCTGGAGAGTCCCCCAGCCTTTCCTGTACCATACGCCAAGAACCCGTGGCTTTGGTACGGCCGATCCGGGCAAGTCTTCCGGCTTAGGCATACAAGCGGAGCGTTTCACCTTCCCAGCCCAAAAGGCCAGTGGCCGCAAAGAAGCTGAATGGCCATATCCCAGCTTCCGGAAACGTCCCTCTGCCATCACGGCGACGGGTTCGCCGGGGATTTTCACCCCGTTCCTGTGTTCGGCCGCGGAGTCTTCCCGCGGACACCCGGAGTCCCAACGGGCCCTATCATACCCCAGTCTTTTTCGTTTGTCAATGAAAAAGCGCCTTACCCCCTTCCGTCATTTGTTTTCAGGCAATCCCCAGCCCCCTTGTAACTGTGGCGATGAAAAAGCAAATCCCCAGTCCAAAGACGGTGGGCAGCAAGAACGAAAGCACAGTCCACCGCAGGCTTTTTGTTTCTTTCCAAATCGTCCAGCAAGTGGTGGAACAGGGCCAATGGAACAAGGAAAACACCATGACGCACAGTGCTGTAACCCACGTCCAGCCGTTTTGGGCCAGCAGGGTGTGAAGCGCTGTCAAGTCGCTCATTTCCACCAAAGAGCCCTGAGCCAGATAGGTCATCAGCAGCAAAGGTAATACCAGCTCGTTGGCGGGCAATGCCAGGATAAAGGCCAGCAAGATGACCCCGTCCAAACCAAACAACCGGGCAAATGGATCCAGGAACCCAGAACAGTGAACCAGAAGGCTTTCCCCTTCCCAGGTCAAATTTCCCATACACCAAATGACCACACCCGCCGGCGCCGCCACCGCCGCAGCCCTTCCCAAAACAAACAAGGTGCGGTCCACTACCGAGTGCACCAGCACCCGTCCCACTTGGGGCCGGCGGTAAGGGGGAAGCTCCAATGCGAAGGACGAAGGCACTCCCCGCAGCAGCGTCTTGGACAACAGCTTGGAAGCTGTCAGCGTCATGGCAAAGGAAAGCAGCATCAAGCCCGCCAAAAAAAGGGCCTCTACTGCTCCCCCAGCGCCTCCGGCCACGCCAAAGAACAGTGCGATTAAAGTGATCAACAGCGGCAAACGGCCATTGCAGGGTGTAAAACTGTTGGTCAACAAGGCAATCAGCCGTTCCCGCGGGGAATCGATGATCCGGCACCCTACCACCCCTGCAGCGTTACACCCAAACCCCATACAAGTGGTCAGCGCCTGTTTTCCGCAGGCTCCACAGCTCTGAAAGCACCGGTCCAAATTGTATGCCACCCGGGGAAGGTAGCCCAGATCTTCCAACAGGGTGAACAAGGGGAAAAAGATGGCCATGGGGGGCAGCATCACCGCCACCACCCAGGACAAGGTGGTATACGCTCCGTCGATCAGCACCCCGGTAAGCCAAGAAGGGGCGTTCCCTGCCGCGAACAACTCCCGCAACCGCTGCCCCAACCAGGAAAATCCCTGGCTCAAAAGCTGGGAAGGCACATTGGCCCCCACCATGGTCAGCCACAAAATAAACAGCAGCAACAATCCCATTACAGGAAACGCCGTCCATTTGCCGGTGAAAATTTGGTCCAGCCGCCTGTCCTTGGGGCTATATCCCCGCTCCAGACCTGTCACGGTTCTTCGGGCCAGGTCCCTGGCTTCCTTGGCCAAAGCGCCGGCAATGGCGTCGGAAAAATCTTGCGGTGGACGCTCCCGCCAAATATCCCTCAACAATGCGTCGATCTGCTGGTCCGGCTGGGGAAGATCTTTCTCTCCCTCTAACAGCCGCAGGCAGAGCCACCGAGGGGGTAAATCGTCCCGCCACCGCTGAACCAGGGGAAGCAGCCGGTCCACTGCCTCTTCGATCTCCTGGGGATATCGCATGGTCCAGGGCCGGTAGGAAACCTTCCCTTGTGTGGCCGCATCCATCAACTCTGTAAGCCCTTTTCCGCTGCGGGCCGCACACCCAACCACCGGCACTCCTAAAATCCGGGAAAGACGTTCCAGATCCACCTGGACACCTTTCCGTTCCGCCTCGTCCAGCAAATTGACGCAAACCACTGCCTTGGTTGTAATTTCCAATACCTGAAGCACCAGGGAAAGGCTTCGTTCCAAACTTGTGGCGTCGCACACCACGATCACCGCGTCCGCCTGGCCGGAACAGAGAAACTCCTGTGCCGCCCGTTCCTCTGCCGTCCGTGACAGCAGGGAAACGCACCCAGGCAGATCCATCAATAAGTACTGTTTACCTTGAAAGCAGCAGCGTCCTTGGGCATTGGTCACCGTCTTCCCCGCCCAATTACCTGTGTGCTGGCGCAACCCGGTCAAGGCGTTAAACACCGTGCTTTTCCCCACATTGGGATTGCCCGCCAGTGCAATAATGCGGCTGTCAGGCTCTTTGGACAATTCCACAGCATCACCCTCCTTCTCCCTATTCGTGAAAAACGTCCGGCCTGGTTTCCCCACACCGGACGCTTTCCGTTACATAGCGCAAATCCCGATCCGGCAGGCGTCCCGGCCACGCAAGGCCACCACCGCCCCCCGAATCCGGTAAGCCCTTGGATCGCCTAAGGGGCTTTTCCCCAGGCATTCCACTTGGGCTCCGGGGACAAACCCCAAATCCTGAAGCCGGCGCCGCATAGTCCCCTGGGCGGCTACATCTTTCACCAGGGCCTGGCTGCCGGGAAACAGCTGATCAAGGCTTGTTTGTTCCTCCATTTTCTTCCCTCCCCGCTGAAAAGGGGATTCCCCCTTTACGCCACTCTATTCCGCCGGTGAGTAAGTTGTTACAAAATCTCCAGACGGGGAAATCTGCTTCCAGACCGTTGAGTTTTTTCCTTTCCGCCAGTATAATGGTACAAAACCCCGGAAAAGAGGAGAATCCTGTGGAACGAGCTGCGGTTGTGGGCATTTTGGCCCATGTGGACGCTGGAAAAACAACTTTGTCAGAGCAAATCCTATTCCGCCAGGGAGTCTTGCGCTCTTTGGGAAGAGTGGACCAGCAAAGCGCCTTTTTGGACGACAACCCTCTGGAACGCCAGCGCGGAATTACTATTTTCACAGGGCAAGCCCACTTTTCCCTGGGCAACCGGACCTTTTACCTGCTGGACACCCCGGGGCACGTGGATTTTTCCGGAGAAATGGAGCGCTGTCTCTCCGTGTTGGATTGCGCCGTGCTGGTGATAAGCGCTGTGGAAGGCGTCCAGGCCCATACGGAAACTCTCTGGCGGCTGCTGAAGGAAAAATCCATTCCCACCGTGATCTTCGTCAACAAAACCGACCGGGAAGGGGCCGATGTTCCCCGGGTCTTGTCCCAGCTGGAAGATTTGGGCGGGCAAGGGTTTCTTTCCTTCCCTTCTCTGGAGCTTGCTGACCTGCCTGAGGAAACACAAGAAGCCCTGTCTGAATTGGACGACGATTTGCTGGAGACCTATTTGGAAACCGGTTCCCTGCCTCACGACTGGCTGACGGCAGCCGGGAATCTCCTGGCCAAGCGCCAACTATTCCCTGTATTTTCCGGAAGCGCTCTGCGGGGGGAAGGAGTGGACCAATTCCTAAATGGGCTGGAGCAGCTTGCCCCTTACGCTCAGGGAAGCCCAGAAGCTCCCTTCTCTGGAAGGGTATACAAAGTCCGCCACGATAAGGGGGACGGGTGGTGTTCCTAAAAGTGGAAACCGGCACACTCCAGCCCAAAACCATGGTGGACACCCCGGAAGGCCCGGAAAAATGCAATGAGGTTCGACTGTACCAGGGGGAAAAATACCAAGCTATACCCTCTGCCGGCCCTGGGACACTGTGCGGGGTCACGGGGCTTTCGGGGGCAAAAGCCGGAGACTGGGTTGGGGAATCCCCCCGCCCCGGGAAAACAGCTTCCCTACGGCCACTGCTTTCTTCCCAGGTGCTTTATGACCGGGAAACGATCCCAGCGCCTACAGTACTCCAGCGGTTCCGGGAATTGGAAGACGAGGAGCCTCTTTTGAGCGTCGCTTGGCGGGAACAAACCCAGCAGTTGGAAGTGCGGGTCATGGGAGAAATTCAGCTGGAAGTTCTCACCGACGTGTGCCGGGAACGGTGGAATATGAGGGTATCCTTTGGCCCCTGCACGGTATTATACCGCGAGACGCTGGCGGAGCCTGTGATCGGTGTGGGACACTTTGAACCCTTGCGCCACTATGCGGAAGTACATTTGCGCTTATCGCCCGGCCCTCGCGGCAGCGGGATCACCTTCCGCAGCGAATGTCCCTTGGACGATTTGTCCCTTAACTGGCAGCGTCTGATCGAAACCCATGTGTTGGAGAAACAGCATGTGGGAGTCCTGACCGGTTCGCCCCTCACCGATGTGGAAGTGACGCTGCTTTCCGGCAGAGCCCATCTCAAACACACGGAAGGGGGCGATTTCCGGGAAGCCGTTTACCGGGCAATCCGGCAAGGGCTGATGACAGGCAAGAACCTGCTCCTGGAACCCTATTACGCTTTTTCCGTAGAGGTTGGGATGTCAGAAATGGGACGGGTCCAGTCGGATCTGATCCGGCTGGAAGGGGACTGCGGAGCGCCGGTGGAAACAGCAGGACGCCTGCGCCTGGAAGGCCGGGGCCCCGTGCGCACCCTGATGGACTATCCCAAGGAGCTGATGGCCTTTACCAAGGGGCGGGGCCGGATCGCCTTCCGGTTTGACGGATACGAGCCTTGCCGGGATCAAACGGAGATTGTGGAAGCCGTGGGATACCAGCCCGACCGTGACGTGGAAAACACCGGAGACTCCGTATTTTGTTCCCACGGGGCAGGATATCCTGTCAAATGGTATGACGCTCCTGCGGCCATGCATTTGCCTGTGGAAACTGTGTAAAATAAACTGGGTGAAATCCTCTTTTTTCCCAAGAAAAAACAGCGAAAAACCCTTGTTATTTTATTGACATATGTTCGTAACCGCGGTACAATAGCGGTGTCGAGATCCGGTGAAAGGGGGGATTTGTTTGGCCAGGCCCAGTAAATGCCGCTGCATTTGTTCCATGCCCAAAGTGACGGAATTTCTTCCCGGAAGAGGAGGCTCCCAAGACTTGGAACCGATTGTATTAGGCGTGGACGCCTATGAAGCGATCCGCTTGTTGGACTACCGGCACTATACCCAGGAACAGTGTGCGGCGCGCATGAACATTTCCCGCACCACGGTCACACGGATCTATGAGGAAGGCCGCCGCAAGGTGGCTCAAGCTCTGGTGGAAGGCCGCCGGCTTTTGATCCAGGGCGGGGACGTGATGGTTTGCACATCTCCCAGGCCCGAATGCGCTGGGGAACCCTATTGCTGCCACAGGCAGGGAAAGGAAGAATAACATGAAAATTCTGGTAATCGGCGGCGTAGCCGCAGGCACAAAAGCCGCCGCCAAATGTAAACGGGAGAACCGGGCTGACCAGGTGATGGTGATCACCAAAGGCGCCGATATCTCCTACGCCGGCTGCGGGCTGCCGTACTATGTGGGTGGCTCCATTGAAGACAAGGCCGAGCTGATCGTGAACACCCCCCAGAAGTACCAGGGCCTTACCGGTGTGGAAGTACGCACCTTGCGGGAAGCCACCCATGTGGATCCTGTGGGCAAGAAAGTCACCGTTAAAAACCTGGAAAACGGCGAAGAGGAAACCTACGACTATGACAAGCTGATCATCGCCACTGGCGCTTCCGCAGTAAAGCCCCCTATTGAAGGTGTGGACCTGCCCGGCGTATTCCCCATGCGGGCTCCCGAGGACGCCGTCACCATGCGGGATTACCTGACCCAGAACGATGTGAAGAAAGCCGTTGTCATCGGCGGCGGCTTCATTGGTTTGGAACTGGCGGAAAACCTGCTGGACCGGGGCATCTCCGTCACCGTTGTAGAAGTGGCTTCCCAGCTGATGCCCGGCGTGCTGGATCCTGAAATGGCCAACTTTGTCAAGCGCCATTTGCAGCAAAAAGGTGTGCGGGTGCTCACCGGCACAAAAGCCCAGTCCATTCAGGGACAGGGTGGTGTCACCGGCGTTCAAACGGAAAGCGGCCTGCTCCCCTGCGGCGTGGTAGCTCTGTCCGCTGGCATCCGTCCCAACACTGCCTTCTTGAACGACACTGGCATTGAGATGTTCAAAGGCACCATTCTGGTGGACGAGGAACTGCGTACCAGCGTGGCAGACATTTACTCCGCCGGCGACTGCGCCATGGTGAAAAACCGTCTCACCGGGAAACCTCAGTGGTCCCCTATGGGTTCTTCCGCCAATCTGGAAGGCCGTACCCTGGCTCAGGATCTGAACGGGGAAAACAAGAAATATCCTGGCGTGCTGGGCACCGGCGTGGTCAAGCTGCCCGATTTGAATTGCGGCCGTACCGGCCTGACGGAAGCAGCTGCCCGGGAAGCCGGATACAACGTGGAAACCGTCCTGGCTGTCACGGACGATAAGGCCCACTATTATCCGGGTGCTGCCTACTTCGCCACAAAGCTCATCGCCGACAAGGATACCCACCAACTGCTGGGCATTCAGGTATTGGGACCTGGCGCAGTGGACAAAATGGTGGATATCGCCGTGATGGGCATTTCCATGAACGCCAAACTGGAAGACTTTGAAAATCTGGACTTTGCTTATGCTCCCCCCTTCTCCACCGCTATTCACCCCTTTGTCCAGGCGGTTTATGTGCTGGAGAACAAGCTTTCCGGCGCTATGCAGAGCATGACTCCTGCCCAGTACGCCGCTGGCGAAGCCGAAGGCTATAAAGTGATTGACGTCAATCCCCAGCCCACGATTCGCGGTGCTGTATTTGTGGACCTGGCCAAGGTCAACGGCCCCTTGGAGGGAATTGGCAAGGACGAGAAATTGCTGCTTGTTTGCGGCAAAGGCAAACGGGCTTATTTCCTGCAGAACCGTCTGCGTTTCTACGGATACGAAAACACCCTGGTATTGGAAGGTGCTACGTCCTTTAACGAAGTGCGGGTAAAGGCCCCTGGAGCATCTGTATCCCCCGAGGATATCACCCGGGTGAAGGCTCTTGGTTTCCTGTGGGATAAGAACACCCCTGATTGCTTCAACGGCCGTGTCATTACCCGGAACGGCAAGATTACCGCTGAAGAAATGCGGGCCATCACTGAGGCCGCCGAGCGTTTTGGAAACGGCCAAGTTGCCATGACGTCCCGTTTGACCATTGAAATCCAGCACGTACCCTTTGACAATATCGAGCCCATGCGGGAATTTTTGGCTCAGAGCGGTTTGGAAACCGGCGGTACCGGCTCCAAGGTACGCCCGGTGGTTTCCTGCAAAGGCACAACCTGCCATTACGGCTTGATTGACACCTTTGCTGTCAGCGAAGAAATCCACGAGCGTTTCTTCCATGGCTACAGCAACGTGAAACTGCCTCACAAGTTTAAGATTGCTGTGGGCGGCTGCCCCAACAACTGCGTGAAGCCCGACTTGAATGACTTGGGCGTGATCGGCCAGAAAGTACCGCTGATCGATCTGGACAAGTGCCGTGGCTGCAAAGTATGTCAGGTAGCCAATGCTTGCCCCATCAACGTGCCTGTGGTGAAAGACGGCAAGGTGGTCATCAACGACAGCGCTTGCAACCACTGCGGCCGTTGCGTAGGCAAATGTCCCTTCAAGGCTCTGGAAGGCTACACCAGCGGTTACCGCATTTATATTGGCGGACGCTGGGGCAAGAAAGTTGCCAAGGGCCGTTATTTGGATAAGGTGTTCACCGATAAGGAAGAAGTGATGCAGGTGATCGAGAAGGCTATTTTGCTCTTCCGGGAACAGGGCATCACCGGCGAGCGCTTTGCTGACACTGTGGATCGTCTGGGCTTTGAAAATGTGCAGGAGCAGCTGCTCTCCAACGATCTGCTGGCACGCAAGGACGAGAACCTGGCAGCCCAGAAGCATTTGAAAGGCGGCGCCACCTGCTAACACACCTGCGGTGGGCTTGCCGCGCAGGCGGCTTTCACAGCCGCCAAGTCTAGCGCGATAGAACCACCTGCCACCCGCGTTAAAGCTTATTTGCTTTTCTCCAAATAGTGCACCTGCGGTGGGCTTGCCGCGCAGGCGGCTTTCACAGCCGCCAAGTCTGGCGCGATAGAACCACCTGCCACCCGCGTTAAAGCTTATTGGCTTTTTCCAAAATGGTGCACCTGCGGTGGGCTCGCCACGCAGGCGGCTCTCGTAGCCGCCAAGTCTGGCCACAAGCAAAATAAAAATGATCTATGAGAGAGGACCGCGAAACACGGTCCTCTCTTTTCGTATGTTTCATCCCTTCCTGCAAGACAGCACCGTTGAATCCTGCATGGGCATGGGGTATAATAGAACAAAACGAAACGATATCCTCAAAAGTGAATGGAAGGAGATTCTCATGGAAAAATACGTGCGGGATTCCTACACCGAACAGGTGCAGATTTTGTCCCAATCCAGTTTAAACGGATACAAGCGGTTGTTTGGCGGACGGCTGATGGAATGGATCGACGTGGTAGCCGGTGTGGTAGCCCGTCGTCACTCCAACCGGAACGTAACCACTGCTGCGGTAGACAATCTGCGGTTCGAGGGTCCTGCCTATGGCAACGAGACCATTGTGCTCTGCGGCTATGTCACCTATACGGGCCGTACTTCTATGGAAGTGTGTGTCCGCACCTATGTGGAAGAACTGAGCGGAAACAAACGGCTTATCAACGTTGCCTACCTGGTGATGGTGGCTCTGGACGAAAACGAGCACCCTGTGGAAGTACCCCGGCTGGTCTTGGCTACGGAAGAGGAACGGCGGGAATGGGAAGCCGCCCAGGAACGCACCCGCATTCGCAAAGAGCGCCGAAAGGCAGAACAAGCGGCTGGCCTTCGCCCCTAACAGTTTTTAAAGCAAAAAAATCACCGTAACCACAATCAAAAGGTTACGGTGATTTTTTATACCAGAATATTAGCTGTTGAAGTTTTCCTCCTGCAACACAACGTACTCTGGCGTTCAAATGTTCTACTTTCGCAGCTTTTTAAAAAATGCTTGGAGCAGTGCTTTGGATTCGGACTCATAAAACCCACGGTAAAGATCTGGACGGTGACTATAGGGTAAGGTAAACAAATCAGCGGCTGTACCGCAGCACCCAGCACGCTCATCGTCCGCCCCGTAAACCACCCGGTCAATATGGGCGTTGATCACCGCTCCCGTACACATGGGACAGGGCTCCAGCGTAACGTACAATTCGCATCCGGTCAGCCGCCAAGTCCCCAATGCCTTACACGCTTGGGCAATGGCTTCCAGCTCCGCATGGGCCAAAGCATTTTTTCCCGCTTCCCGGCGGTTACGGCCTTCCCCTATGATCTGCCCCTCTTTTACCACCACCGCTCCCACGGGAACTTCCCCAGCTGCTGCGGCTTCTTCCGCCAGCGCCAAGGCACGGAGCATAAATTCCTTACGGGGCAGAAATGCCAACTCCAGCATCATCGCGCAAAAAACATGCCCACGGTATAGACCACCATGACGCCAACAATCACCCAGAACACCGGCGCGCGGACAATCGCCTTCGCGCTATCTCCCGCATTCAAAGGTAGGCGTGGTCCGTCATAGCGGGGCGACCGGTAAGACAGAAACATATCCCGCTTCACAAGAGCCAAAAATACCAGCGACAAAATACCCGCGCCAATTGGCACCAGCATCAACAGGTTATCCACCAAATACGCCTTTTCGCCAAAGAAGAAATCCGTATGGCTTCCAAAGGTAGCAATAAAGTTGTTCAACCCGTGAATGAGTATGGTCAGCCAAAGATTATTGGTTTTGGCGTAAAGGAATCCAAATACCAGACCGGCAATGGTGGCGAAAACCACACTGGACACGTCCAGATGGGCCAGGCCAAACACCAATCCCGAGGCCACTATGGAAAAACCGATCCCATATTTCCGAAGCGAGGAAAGGATCACTCCCCGGAACACCAGCTCCTCCATAAAAGGAACCAAAACCGCTACCACCGCGATTTCCAAAAGGATCGCGCCCAAAGAATCCGCCTGGGACACGTAAGAGGACGAAGAAGAATACCCGAACATGCCCAACAGATTGCTGATGAAGATCGCCGGGTAATTCCCCAGCAGGGTGATGGCCAAACCACCTAACACACAAAGCAGCCCACCGGAAAATCCTACCTTTTCAAATTTTAAGTAATCGGAAGGGTCTTTTTTCCGGAAAACCAGATAAGCTACAAAGGGAAGGGCTGTGGACAAGGGTACCAAAATTCCGCTAAGCCATTGATACCCTAACCCGTTGGTGTAAATATCCACCCCCACCATGGTCATCAAAAATAGCAGGGGGAACTGCCAGAAAAAGGACAGTCCTGTTTGTGCCAATACCAACAGGCACATGCGGTTTAACGTCCTAGCCGCTCCCTTTTTTCGAGGATCACAGGGGGGCTTCCCGTACCCCGCCACAAATGGGGGCGGATAATTTGCAGGAACCCCATACCACCCATACGGGGAAATTCCCCCTGGCTGCGGAACATAGAACGGTACACCTTGGGGATACGCCTGCGCCTGACCTTGGGGCGGCACACTCTGGGGATACCCCTGTGCCTGCCCCTGAGGCGGCACATTCTGAGGATATCCCTGCACCTGCCCTTGAGGCGGCACATTCTGGGGATACCCCTGCACCTGCCCTTGAGGCGGCACATTCTGGGGATACCCTTGCGCCTGACCCTGGGGCGGTACATTCTGGGGATACCCCTGCGCCTGCCCTTGAGATGGCACATTCTGGGGATACCCTTGCGCCTGACCCTGGGGCGGTACATTCTGGGGATACCCCTGGACTGGCCAATGAGGTGGAACACTGGGGGGATAGCCCCCAGGCGGGGGCGGCGGATACCCGCCTGGGGACGGATACGGGCCGTAGTTCATGGGATCAACCTCCCTTGGAAAATATAGTCTGCATTACAAAATCTGGCAAAGCTTCTGGGAGAAGTCCGCCGGGTCGTCCAAGGAAATCCCCTCAATCAACAGGGCCTGGTCGTACAAAATTTCCCCGTAAAGCTTCAAACGATCTTTATCGGACTGGTACAACTGACACAGCCGCTGGAAAATGGGATGTTCGCCGTTGAGTTCCAGCACGCGCTTCGCCTTGATCTTCTCCCGGGCAGGCATGGCGTTTAACACCTTTTCCATTTCAGTGGAAATCATGCCATCAGTGGTGATACATACAGGGTGGCTCTTCAGTTTCCCAGACACCCGCACATCGGTCACCTTATCCCCCAGGGATTCTTTCAGGAAGGCGAGCATATCCTTATTCTGCTCCGCCAATTCCTGGGTCTTCTCTTTTTCTTCGCTGGTTTCCAATTCCAAGTCGTCTGAGGAAATGTTCCGGAACTCCTTGTCGTCGTACTTCATCAGCATCTTCAAGGCAAATTCGTCTACATTGTCGGTGAGGCACAGCATTTCATAGCCCTTTTCCTCCAGGGCTTCCGCCTGAGGCAGGCTCAGCACACGCTCCGGAGTTTCCCCGCAGCCATAATAAATGTACTTCTGCTCCGGCTTCATGCGGGACACATATTCCTTCAAAGTAACGGGCTTTTTCTCAGTGGAAGAGTAGAACAACACCAAGTCTTTCAACTCGTCCTTTTTCGCGCCGTAATTGTCGTACATACCGTATTTGAGCTGGAGTCCGAAGTTCTTGAAAAACTCCTCGTATTTTTCACGGTCATTGTTCAGCATGGACGTAAGCTCAGAGGAGATTTTCTTCTCCAACCGGCTTGCGATCAGCTTTAGCTGCCGGTCATGCTGGAGCATTTCACGGGAAATGTTCAAGGACAAGTCCTGGGAATCCACCAGGCCCTTTACAAAGCTGAAGCAATCCGGCAGCAAGTCCGCGCATTTATCCATAATCAGCACGCCGCTGGCGTAAAGCTGCAAGCCCTTTTCATACTCCCGGGTATAGTAGTCCATGGGAGCCGTTTTGGGAATGAACAACAGCGCTGTGTAGGTAGCCGCTCCCTCGGTTGAAGTGCGGATCACCTTTAAAGGCTCCTGCCAATCGTAAAACTTTTCCTTGTAAAACGCCCCCAGCTCCTCATCGCTGACCTCCGACCGGGACTTCTTCCAAATGGGCGTCATGCTGTTCAGGGTTTCCGTTTCAAAATAGGTTTCGTACTCCGGATCCTTTCCGTCTACCCCTGTACCCTCTTTTACCTTGGTACGCTGCAATTCCATGCGAATGGGATACCGGATATAATCGGAATACTTCTTCACAAGCTGCTGGATCCGGAACTGATCCAAAAACTCGCTGTACTTCTCGTCCTCAGTGTCCGGTTTTAGGTACAGAGTAATGGTGGTGCCCCGCTCCGCTTTGGAACCGGGAGTGATCTCATACCCGGAAAGCCCTTGGGATTCCCAGTGCCAGGACTGCTCTTCCCCGAAAGGACGGGTATCCACCGTCACCCGTTCACTGACCATAAAAGCGGAATAGAAGCCCACGCCAAACTGGCCGATAATATCCACATCTTCCTTCTTTTCCGCTTCCTGCTTAAACTGCAATGAGCCACTGCGGGCGATAACTCCCAGATTGCTGTCCAGCTCTTCCTGGGTCATGCCAATCCCGTTATCGGTAATGGACAGGGTCTGGGCTTCTTTGTCCACGTCCAGGCGGATAAAGAAATCGTCCCGGGAAAGCCCGGTGGCGCCGTCTTCCAGAGTGCGGTAATACAACTTGTCAATGGCGTCGCTGGCATTGGAAATCACCTCACGAAGGAAAATTTCCTTGTGGGTATAGATGGAGTTGATCATCAAATCCAACAGACGCTTGGATTCCGCTTGAAATTCTTTCATTGCCATACTTGATTGTTACTTCCTTTCTATTTGCGCCGCCGGCAAAATACCGGCGTAATTGTCTCACAAAAGGTTTGCCATTCTCTCTGTTTTGGAGAAAAACAGGAAAAATCGTTTCAAATTATTGTAATACAAAACCGCCCTTGTTGCAAGGGCGGTCCTGGTTTCTTTACAATTTGGCAATAATCTAAAA
>DXXH01000044.1:16672-20380 GCA_019416395.1 Clostridiales bacterium | reverse complement strand
TACATATATAAAGGGCCTATGACAGGAACTAGCAGGGAAACGGGCGTGAACGAAACCGGTGTTGTATGGTTCTTGGGTGGGGGAGCTGTTGAATCACATAAAGCGAGGTGGATTGTTCTGCGTGTAGACTAAAAAATAGAGAGATTTTGTCGAATAAATGGAAAAAATGTAAAAACAATCCTTGACTTTCTTTAAAAAGCGTGCTATCATACGCTCAAGAAACAAGTTTAGGAAAATTGTTTACTAAAAAGAAAGGGGGAGACGGTCATCAATATCCGTGAGATTGCGAAGCTGGCTGGAGTATCTATTTCCACGGTTTCCAAGGTGCTTAATAAAAAAGACCAGGCAATCAGTGAAGAGACACGGCAGAAAGTATTGTCGGTAATGAAAGAAAATCATTATCAGGCCTACTCCGGCTCACGGTTTCCCATGCGTCCCCATTCTTTTTTACTGGGAGCGGTGTTGTACAAGCGTCCGGGTATGGAGTTGTTTTTGGAGTCGCTGATGAAAACAGCGTCCCAGGCGGGGTATTCAGTGATTGCCCGTTTTGCTCAAACACCGGAAGAAGAACAGGCTTCCTTAGATGTCCTGAAGGGATACCCCTTGGACGGATTGATTCTTTGCCGGACACAAGGTTCTGTTTTGGACGTGGAAAAACGCTTTGAAGGAATTCCCTGCTGTACTTTGGATTTTAGCAAAAGGTTATCTCCTGTTATGCCGGGCATTGATTTTGAACGGTATGGCAGAGAAGCCGTAGAGGTGCTGATCCGGCGCAGACATCGGAAAATCGTGTGTGTTGTGCATGGAAATTCCGATAGCGAAGAATTGTTTGTGGAAGGCTTTCAAAAGGGCCTGGCTCAACACCGGTTACCCGTGGATCCCAATCAAGTGTGCCGATACGATGTTTCCGGCCTTTCCACCAAGATGTTGTTTGAAAATACCGCAGCCCTGTGTTATGACACAGATTTGGCTGAAAAAGTATATCAGGAAGCTTTTCGGAAAAACCGGAAAATCCCCAAATATTTGTCTTTGCTCAGTTTGGGGGAGGGGAATGTCAGTGGCTTTTTCCCAAAACTTGCCACAATTCCTCTTCCGTTTGAGGAGTTGGCTGAGCAGGCTTGCCGAAGGGTAATCCAGGAGATTGAAGATTCTTCCACGCCGGCCGAGCCTTGGGAAATGCCGGAGATTCGATTGGAAGAAGGGGGCAGCTTGGAATTACCGCCCAATGAGCGGGGGCGCAAGCTGGTAGTGGTAGGGACGATCAATATGGATACCACCATTGCTCTTGACAAGTTTCCAAGGATTGGTCAAACGGCAATTTCCAATTCCCGAATCCTGTGTCCTGGAGGTAAGGGGCTCAACCAGGCAGTGGCGATCGCCAAGTTAGAGGGCTCGGCGGTTCTCATTGGAAAGGTGGGCAAGGATTATGCCGGAAGTGAGGTTTGGGACCATCTCCAATCCAATGGAGTCAATTTGGAATATGTGCGCCGTACTTCTCGGGATTCCACTGGAAACGCTTATATATGTGTCCAGGAAGATGGCAAAAGTGGAATTATGGTGTATAACGGAGCCAACTATTTGTTGACTTCAGAAGAGATCCGAGACAGCGCCGGTGCTTTTGAAGGCGCGGAGTATTGTTTGCTTTCCACAGAGTTGGATTTAGAAGTGATAAAAACAGCGGCTCAAATGGCTTGGGAAAGGAAGGTGAAAATTATTATCAAGCCAGCTGCTTTGGATCAGATCGAAGACAACCTTTTACGGAAAACGGAGATCTTCTTGCCCAACGAGCGAGAAAGCGCACTGCTATGCCCCCAGAAGAAGCGATACGAGGAACAGGCAGCCTATTTTCTGGAGAAAGGGGCAAAGCAAGTCATTGTGACGCTGGGCCATAAAGGGTGCTATTGGACCGACGGCAAAGACAGTGAATTATTCCCGGCAGCGGACTTTGAGACAGTTGACTCTACAGGTGCTGCAGATGCCTTTGCAGCTGCCCTGGCAGTTTGCTTGACCAAAGGTCTGGATATGAGGGAGTCGATTCAAAGAGCTACCGTGGCGGCGGGTTTCTCCACCACAAAGTGGGGCGTTACCGATGCAATGATCGATCGGGATACGTTGGAGTTTTTGTGCTCCGCTCGCAAATAACGGTACAATGTATTTTTAGGAGGTATAATTATAAAAAGATTTTTAGCAATGTTCCTGGCAGTTGCGTTGTTATCCACAATGCTGTTCGGATGCTCCAATGGAGGAGACCAGCAGGATACTTCCACCGATGCGGGAACCGATAGCGCAACGAAGTCGGGAGCCAGCGCAGAGGAGGCCTCCTCTGGTGGTAACGGGGATCCCGTTACCATTCAAGTTGCTGTCAGCGGCAGTGCGCAAGAGCTGGATATTCACCAGCAGAAGTTTGACCTGTACATGGAAGAGAATCCCAATGTGACCATTGAGCCGGTAGATATTGGTACCGAACGGTTCCAAAAATTGATGACTCTCATTGGTTCCGGTACAGCTCCTGATATCATTTATATCAATGAATGGTGTTATTCCTTGGCTTATCGTGATGTTCTGCTTCCTCTGGATTCCTATATTGAGTCTGATGAGGAGTTTGATCTGGCGGATTATCCCGAGTCGCTGCTCACTCCTTTGCGCTATGAAGATCAGCTGTATGCACTGCCCCAGGAAGTGTCTCCTTATGTGATTTATTACAATAAGGATATGTTTACGGAAGCCGGTTTGGATCTGCCCACCGACGATTGGACAATTGATGAATTTTACGATGCTTGCAAAGCGTTGACCAATCCTGAAAAGAACACTTATGGTTACCGTTATGCTAGCGGCGCAGATGCAGCTTTGGGTTGGATTACCCGTGCAGGTGTGGAGTACGACATAAGTGGTACTGAAGTTCAGGGTCTGGATACACCCGAGGCGCTGGAAGCTCTGCAATTCCTTTACGATTTGGTAGTTGAAGATCAGTGCTCTCCCAACCCTGCTGCTTTGACAGCAATGGGCACGAATGCTGACGCAATGTTCCGTAATCAGACCGTGGCAATGGAGTCCATGGGCTTGTGGATGCTGCCTCAGTACAAAGCGGATCCGTTGTCCTTTGAATGGGATGTTGTCCGTATGCCTATCGATAAAAACCAGAAAACCAAAGCTGGTATTTTGAACTGGGGCATTTCCGCTGATTCTAAAAATCCCGATGCCACTTGGGATCTTCTGAAATTCCTGGTTGGTCCTGAGAGCATGAAAATTGTTGCTGAGAGCAATATGGCCTTGCCTGCCAGTACCGATGAAAACGCCAATCAAATTGTTTTAGATACACATTTCCCGGATAATGTGAAGGCTTTTGTGGATTCCGTGCCTGATGTCGACATGGTGGACCAGCTATCCATTTATCGCACTGAGGTTAACACCAAGATTCAAGAGCTCATTGACAAAATGCTCATAGGCGAAAGCACACCAGAAGAAACCCAGCAGAAGCTTATTACCGAAATCAACGCAATCCTGGCTGGATAATATCAATCATTAGAATGTAAGTAAGATGAGAAAGGGCAAGGGGAACTTTTAGGACATGTAAAAGTTCCCCTTTCTTTCTAGAAGAATTTGCAGCCATCTTTTAGAAAATTTGGGATTGAGGTGATTTGAAAATGGCAGGGCAAACTTCCACAAAAAAGAAAAAGTCTATTGGGGTCAGCGAGACCTTTTGGGGAT
>DXXH01000044.1:0-16662 GCA_019416395.1 Clostridiales bacterium | reverse complement strand
GTTTTATCGTGTTTACCATCTTTCCAGTTGTGATGTCCTTCTATTACAGCTTGACAGATTATGATGGAGTCACAGCTCCGAAATTCATTGGGATTCAGAATTATATTGATTTATTTACCAATGGGGATTTTGGAGAAGCGTTGTGGCATACAGTTTATTTCACCATTGGCACGGTGCCGTTGGGGACACTCTTGGCCATTTTAGTAGCGGTACTTTTAAACCAGAAAATTCGAGGGCTCAACCTATATAAATCTTCTTTCTTTATTCCTGTAATTGTTTCCTATACATCGATCGCCATGGTATGGCAATGGTTATATAATGATGATTTTGGCCTGATCAATTCGGCATTGAATTCCTTAGGGCTTCCGAGTGTTCCTTGGCTTACCAGTAGTGCTTGGGCCATGCCTTCGGTAATCATTATGAGTATTTGGAAAAGTTTGGGATTTAATTCTGTAATCCTTCTGGCCGGGGTACAAGGAGTTTCTTCCGCTATTTATGAAGCTGCGGATATTGATGGGGCCAATGTGATACAGAAATTTTTCAGCATTACCTTACCCATGCTCAAACCCACCATTATGTTTGTAATGATTATTAGTATGATCAATTCTTTTCAGGCGTTTGACCAGATCTATATCATGACAAAAGGCGGGCCTGGGACGGCTACTCAAGTGGTGAGCTATTTGGTGTACATGAACGCTTTCCAGTATTTCAAACAGGGCTATGCTTCGGCGATGGCGTATGTTTTGTTCATTATTATTTTCGTGGCCAGTATCATTCAGTTGAAGGTCAGCGAAAAGAATAGTGTATGAGAGGAGGGGGAGAAATTATGGAAAAATACGCAGTACGTAAAGGTAGAGGCAAGAAGATTGCCTTCCGGGTACTTACTCATGTTGTGCTGATCCTCTGTTCTCTGACCATGCTGATCCCCTTTTTGTGGATGATTTCCAGCTCTTTAAAAGATTTGGAAGAGTTGTTTGCGGTGCCGCCTG
This sequence comes from Clostridiales bacterium, assembly GCA_019416395.1. Lineage (GTDB taxonomy): Bacteria > Bacillota > Clostridia > Oscillospirales > Acutalibacteraceae > Acutalibacter. Next base: position 15,673 of record DXXH01000044.1, on the reverse strand, counting down.
TTTGGATTCCCAATCACATCGCATGGGAAAACTATGTGTATATGTTTGAACAGGCTCCCTGGATAACCTATTTTGCCAATACAACACTTGTCACAGTGACGATCATTTTGGGACAGCTTATCACCTGCTCCATGGCGGCCTATGCTTTTGCGCGGCTCAAGTTTAAAGGGCGCAATGTGATTTTTATCATTTATTTGGGCACAATGATGATTCCGTTCCAAGTGGTGATGATTCCCCAATTCCAGATTATCAAAATATTGGGTTTGATAGACAATGTGTGGTCTTTGATTGTCATAGGGATTTTCAATGCGTTCGGTACTTTCTTGCTCCGGCAGTTTTTCCTGACTCTGCCCAGAGAGCTGGAAGAAGCAGCGATGATTGATGGCTGTAGTTATCCCCGGATTTTCTGGGAAGTTATCATTAAGAACTCCAAGCCGGCGTTGATGACCCTGGTAATTTTTACATTTATGAATACCTGGAACGATTTCCTGCGGCCTTTGATTTTCCTTAACAGTCAGGAAAATTGGACACTTTCCATGGGCCTTGCCAAATTCCAAGGAACCTATGTAACGCAGTGGAATCAAATGATGGCCGGAGCACTTATTACCATGTTGCCTATTTTGGTGGTCTATATTTTCGCACAAAAATATTTCGTTCAGGGCATTGTAATGAGCGGCATTAAGGATTAATCTATCTTTATGAAAAACAAAAATTGGGAAGGAGAGAGAGTAATGAAACTGCCAGAGAATTACATGGAACGGGTATATGCCGGTTGGCTGGGAAAAGTCATCGGCATCAGACTGGGCGCCGCAATAGAAGGCTGGAGCTACGACAAAATTAAGCGGGTATTTGGCGAGCTTTGGGATTACCCTGCCCAGTATAAGAACTTTGCGGCGGACGACGACAGCAATGGACCGTTGTTTTTTATTCGGGCGCTGGAAGACTGTAAGGATTTGAATCATTTTTCTTCGCAAGACGTGGCGGAAGCTTTGCTCAATTACGCTCCATTTGAACACGGTTTCTTCTGGTGGGGCGGTTATGGGGTTTCCACAGAACATACTGCGTATTTGAATTTGCGTAACGGGATTCCTGCTCCCCGCAGCGGTAGTGTAGAGCAAAATGGTTCTACCATGGCCGAACAAATTGGCGGTCAGATTTTCATTGACCCTTGGGGTCTGGTTTCCCCGGGAAATCCCCAACAGGCTGCTGAGTTGGCAGAAAAAGCCGCCAGCGTTACCCACGGTGGAAACGGAGTGTGGGGCGGCGTATATGTAGCTTGCGCTATCAGCTTGGCATTTGTGGAACCGGATTTGAAAACCGTTTTGGCAAAAGCGTTGGATTATATCCCGGCGGAATGCGAATACGCGAAAATAGTTCGCGCTGTCACTGCCTATTATCAGGAGCACCCGCAGAACTGGAGAGACTGTTTCCAGTACATTTATGAAAATTTCGGGTATGATAAATATCCAGGAAATTGCCACATCATTCCCAACGCGGCGGTGATGATCCTCTCCATGCTGTATGGTGAGGGAGACTTTACCCGTACCCTTTGTATCTGCAATATGTGCGGTTGGGATACGGATTGCAATGTGGGGAATGTCGGGTGTATTATGGGGGTACACTGTGGCATTGCTGGAATCGATTTTGACAAATGGCGGAAGCCTATCAACGATTTTTTGGCGTGCTCCAGCGTAGTGCCGTCTTTAAATGCTATGGACGTGCCTTATGGAGCCAGCTATTTTGCCAAGATGGCCTATCTTCTGGCAGGGGAGACGCCTGCCGAGCCTTGGAATATTTTGCTTGGTGAACGCCTGGAAAGCTGTCACTTTGAGTATCCTGGCAGCACCCACGCCATTCGCAGTCGTGGGGCGGCATTGTGTCATGTCCGGAATACGGAAGAGCAGGCCTATACCGGGAAACGTTCTCTAAAACTGGTGGCTGCCGGAGCGGGAGCCGGAGAGGAATGCTGCTTCTATAAACAGACCTATTATGGGCCGGAAGATTTTAGCGATTCCCGGTATGATCCCTTCTTTGCGCCGCTGGTATATCCAGGCCAGACAGTGATCTTGAGCGTAATGCCTATGCCCTGTGAGGGAATGAATGTCACAGCCCAGATTTACGCCAAAAATGGCGCCACAGGAGAAATGATCCGTGGCGAAAAAGTTTCGGCGGACAGCCAGTGGCATCGGCTTTCCTTGACGATCCCCGGCGGTCAGGACGGCTATATCCAGGAAATTGGTGTCGCACTTTGTGGAACTGCCTGTGGGTTTGCCCAAGGCGAGTTGACTGCTTATTTGGACGATTTGTATGTAGAAGGCGGCCCGGACTACAAACTGGATTTTGCCAATCTGAAGTTGGAATTCTGGAATGGAATCCATCAAGAGGTACCCCAGTTTGCCCGGCTGAAAGGGCATACTTATTTAGATGGGTCCTATCTCAGCCTTTCCTGTGCTGATTTTGGAGAAATGTACACCGGGCACCATTTGTGGAAAGATTACAGCCTGTCTTGTACGCTCTGTCCGAAGACTGGGGAAATCCATCTTATCCAGGCAAGAGTACAGGGAGCCATGCGCAGTTACGCTGCTGGATTCTACGGTCAGGGGAAGATTGCTCTTTTGAAGAATCAGCATGGCTACCAGGTTTTAGAAGAAAAGGAATACTCCTGGGAAACAGACAAAGAGTATCGCTTGACCATTACAGTTCATGGGGCTCAGGTAAAACTGGCAATTGATGGAGTGGTTCTTCTGGAATGGGAGGATGAGGAACCCTTGGAGCAAGGCTGTGCAGGCATAGCGGTACAAAAAGGCAGCCACTGCTTGTATCGAGATTGGGAGGTAAGGAGTCTGGAATCTGTATGAAGAAGCTTTTAGTGATTGGAAGCATGAATATGGATTTTGTCACGGATTTACCCCATCAGCTGACTGTCGGGGAGACAATCCTGGCGAAGAACCTGCGGCTGGTACCTGGAGGAAAAGGGGCCAACCAAGCCTATGCCATGGGAAAACTGGGTGGAAAGGTAGCCATGTTAGGGGCTGTGGGCGCAGATCTGCACGGGGAAAGGCTCTGTGAAAGCCTGGATTCCGTGGGGGTAGATGTAAGCCGGATCCGGAGAGCGGAAGATTCTCCTACCGGAATGGCAGTGATCACCGTGCTGCCCAATGGGGATAATTCTATTTTAGTGTTGCAGGGAGCAAATGCCCAGGTGACTCCGGAATACGTGCAGGAACATTACCACTTGCTTGAAGAGTGTGATATCCTGGTGCTTCAATTGGAAATTCCCCTGGAGACTGTGATATACGCCGCAAAGGAAGCCTACCGCCTGGGGAAACGGGTGATTTTAGACCCTGCACCGGCAGTAGCGGGGTTGCCTGAAGAGCTTTTGCGGTGCTTGTATTTGATTAAGCCCAATGAGACAGAGCTATCCATTTTGATGGGGCGGCCCTATCACCCGGATTCCCTTCGGGAAGATGCCTTGTCTCTTCAGAAAAAAGGGGTTAAGAACGTATTGGTGACTTTGGGAAGTGCGGGTTCCTACCTTTTGATGGAAGATGGTACCGAAGCAAGGCTGGAAGCGGATCCAACTGTGCAGGTGGTAGATACCACCGCAGCGGGAGACTGTTATGTGGCAGCTTTGGCGGTGGCATTTTCCCAGGGGCAGGATTTGGTGACAGCTGCCCAATTCGCTTCCCGGGTATCGGACATTGTGGTAACTCGCCCGGGAGCGCAAACGTCCATTCCTTCCCGTGAGGAAGTGGAACAAGCAGGGAGTGTCCCACAAAAGATCGCGTTGTAAAAGTGAAGTGTGTGTCTGGCAAAATCTTGCCATGAAAAACACCCCGATTGCCATTCAGGCAGTCGGGGTGTTTTTTGCAAATAGCTAGGTCACAAGGATTTAAAAATTTGGGGCAAAAATATTTGAAAGGGAAAACTCTTTGGATTTCCAATGGAGCAACTGTCTATTCTTCCACTTCCAGAGGAATAAAGCAGAATTTGGTGCAGTCTACCAGTCCTCGGTCCGTCAAGCGAAGCTCTGGTAGACAAGCCAGGGGAATCAGCGCCATGGTCATAAAGGGGGAGACCATTTGGCAGCCGATTTGTTCCCAAGCGGATTCCAAATGTTCCACAAGATCGCTCATTTCACTGACCGGTTTATCGTTCATCAATCCGGCGATGGGCAAGGGAACAAGCCCCAGCACTTTGCCGTTTTGCACCACAACCATGCCGCCACCGGATTCCACCAAAGTGTTGGCAGCCAAAGCCATGTCGTTGTCGTTTGTGCCGATGACCAACAAGTTGTGAGCATCATGGGCAACGGTAGAAGCCATGGCGCCGTTTTGAATCTGGAATCCTTTCACAAAGCCGAATCCGGACTTGCCTGTTTCGTGGTGTCGCTCAAACACAACCGCTTTCAGTACATCCTGGGAAGGATCGGATTGCAGCAACCCTTCTTTCACGGGAAGAACCGCTTTGGTTTCCCGGTTGTCTACCCGGCCGGAAGCTACTTCCATCACCCGGACTTGTACCGAGTCGCCTTGGGCTGGGATTTGGAAGGATTCCGGTGTGATCTTGTCCCGGATATGCATGGAACCGGTAGCCCAAACAGGGTATTGATAGGGGGGAAGATCCACTGTCAGCTGTCCGTTTTTCGCCACAGTAGTTCCATCGATCAAAACCTGGAGCACTTCCATGGAAGTGAGATCTTTCAACAAAACCACATCGGCGCATTTTCCCGGAGTGACGGATCCCAGCTCGTGATCCAGTTGGAAGCATTGGGCGCAATTGATGGTGACCATCTGAATGGCGGTAACAGGGTCCACACCTTCTTCTAAGGCCCGGCGCAGAATGTGGTCCATGTGTCCTTGAGCTGCCAGGGTGTGGGGGTGGTTATCGTCGGACACCATGACAGCGAAGCGTGTGTCGATTTCGTGTTGGGTAATGCTTTTGACCACCTCATGCAGATCCCGCCATCCAGAGCCTTCCCGGAACATGGCATACATGCCCAGACGCATTTTTTGCAGAGCGTCTTCCGCCCGAGTGGATTCATGACAGCAGCGGATACCGGAAGCGATGTAGGCGTTTAGACCAGGGCCGTTTTCCGGTAGGGAGTAGTGACCTGTGACCGTTTTGCCTGCTTTCAGGGTTTCTCCCACAATGCCGTGAGCATGGCTATCCGAAGAGAGAATGCCGGGGAAGTTCATCATTTCTCCCAGACCCACTACGGTATCCCAGTTCATGGTTTCCCCCACGTCTTCCGGTCCCACAAAGGATCCTGTATCCTCAAATCCAGAAACTGCCGGTACACAGGAAGGAGTGGTGATCATGGCCTTGAGTGGAGTGCGTTTGGCGTCTTCCGCCATGCAGGAAACACCTTTCAGCCCCAGTACATTGCAGATCTCATGGGGATCCATAAAAATACCGGTGGTGCCATGGGGAATCACAGCCCGGGCGTATTCTCCCACGGAAACCATCGAGGATTCCACGTGAATGTGGCCGTCCAGAAAGCCGGGGGCGATATAGGTTCCTGTGGCGTCGATCACTTCCGTCCCTTCCCCGATGCAGTGGGATGCGTCTCCCACCAGGGCGATACGGCCTTTGCTGATGGCCACATCTATGGATTCCAGCAACTCATGGGTGCAGACATTGACAAGAGTCCCATTTTTGATCACAGTGTCTGCGGGGACACGGCCTTGAGCTACAGCAGCCAGGGTAGGTCCCGCTTCCCACAGCGGTGTTTTACAAAAGTGGTTGATCATAGGGTTCCCTCCTTTAAAAAGTGAATTGGTGAAATGCCTGACATAGAAGGCGGGATTGTTTCCAGACAGGTGTTTTTTCAATTATAACACCCTGGCAGGGTGGAGACAACCATGTTTGGATGTGAAAAGTTATTTTGAAAACAGAACAGGAAATTTTTTCGAGAAAGCTGAAAAATTACCAATGATATAGCTAAATCTATTCAACTGTGAGAAAAGATCTTGGAAAAATTTCCGTAATTGCGCTTGTAACCTGATTCGCTGTTGAGATAAAAAGAAAAATGTGTTATACTTTTACGCATTAACTGGACAAAGTAAAATGATGTCAGGAAAGGGACGGAACTTGAACCGTCGGGTATAGGGAAACGCTTGGAAAGATTTGAAAGGAGCGCTGAGCCATGAGCTACAATGTGTGTTTGCCCAATTATTCCATAGGGGCGGATTGTTACAAGGAAATCGGTTATTTTGGGAGATATTACGGGAAGAAGGCGGTAGTCATCGGTGGAAAGACCGCCATGGAAAAGGCGAAAAAAGCCTTGCTGGATGGCGTAGCCGGATCGGACATTGAGATCCTGGATTTTATCTGGTATGGGGGAGATTCCACCTATGAAAATGGCGATGCCCTGATCCAGAATGACACCGTAAAGAAAGCGGATATTTTGTTTGGCGTAGGGGGTGGACGTGCGTGCGACACCTGCAAATATGTTGCCAATGAACTGGATAAGCCCCTGTTTTTGTTTCCCACGGTGGGCAGTAACTGCGCTTCCGTGACGTCGATCAGCGTGATCTACAATCCGGACGGAAGCTTCCGGGAATACTATTACCCAAAGCTGGCGGAACATACCTTTATCAACACCGCTGTGATTGCAGACTCCCCCTATGAACTGCTTTGGGCGGGCATCGGGGACGCTTTGTCCAAGGAGTGCGAAGCGGTCTTTTCCAGTAAGGACCGGCATTTGTCCCATACGCCGCTGATGGGGGTGCAGCTGAGCAAAATCTGTACAGAGCCCCTGCTGACCTATGGCAAGGAAGCGTTGGAAGCTTGTAAAGAGAAGAAGGTCACGGAAGCCTTGGAACAAGTGGTGCTGGATATTATCGTCTCCACAGGCCTTGTATCCAATATGACCACACACACGCCGGAGTACTATTATAATTCTTCTTTGGCCCATTGCGTATACTATGGGGCTACGGTGACCAAGCAAGGCCACCAGCATCTTCACGGGGAAATCGTATCCTTGGGAGTGCTTTGCCTTCTCACCTATGACGGCCAAACGGAAGCTCGTGACCGGATCATGGCCTTCAACTACGGTATGGGTTTGCCGATATGCTTTGACGATATGGGGATTGACGAGGAAGAATTCCAGGTGATGGCGGATAAGGCGGAAGCCAGCACAGAGTGGGCGTTCCGTTCTCCCCAGGTGACCCGGGAAAAATTTATTCAGTGCATGAAGGAACAAAACCGTGTGGGACGAGCCTTTAAAGCTGCCCAGTGAGTTTGCCGGCTTTTCCAGTTTTGAGTGAAGCGGTTCATCGCAAGTGTTCAGGAGAGAAAAAACGGACACTTTCGCAGAGATGTAACTATTAGAAAAAGGGCTGCCGCAGTCTTGAGAGGTTTCCTCTACAGTAGGGGAAGATCTCAATCCATGGGGCAGCTTTTTTTTAGTATGATTTGGAAAGGTGTTTTGGGGGTTATCCCTGGGAAGGCGGGACAGAAAGATCCCCAGGTTCCCACAAACAGCGTTTTAAGTCCACTCGGCCGTCTGGGAGAAAGGGAACGCCTTCCCGCTCCAGAAGTTGCCGCTGGATCTCTTTGCCGCCGAAGGCCTGGTCGCAGCACAGGGAACCGTCCCGGTAGAGTACCCGGTGACAGGGCAGCCCTGCGGGAGCTTTGGCCAAGGCTGCTCCTACGATCCGGGCAGCTCTGGGGCTTCCTGCCAGCAAAGCCAGCTGGCCATAGGTGGAAACTTTTCCGGTGGGAATATGGCTTACCAATTGGTAGATCCGTTTGGGAAAGGTGCTGTCCATCCGATTTACCCCCTGTGGGAGAAGATTGGAAAATATTCCGGAAACTTTTCCCTAATCTATCACCAAAGGGAAGGGCTGTCAAGCAGGGAAAAGGGCAAATTGCCCAGGATAGACGGGCGTTTGGCGGGGGGACATGAAAGAAACAAACATTATCGGTCTGTGGGAGTTGATTTTTCCCGGCTAGTCCAGTATAATAAAACCAGTCAAAATTCTACCATTTTGGGAGGCAATACACTATGTTAGTTTCCGCAAAAGAAATGCTCACTAAGGCCAAGGAAGGCAAATATGCCGTAGGCCAGTTCAACATCAACAACCTGGAGTGGACCAAGGCGATTCTGCTCACTGCCCAGGAGTGCAACTCTCCTGTGATCCTCGGTGTGTCCGAAGGCGCTGGCAAGTATATGTGCGGTTTTAACACGGTTACCGGTATGGTGGAGGGTATGCTCAAAACCCTGAATATCACTGTGCCTGTGGCTCTGCATCTGGATCACGGCACCTACGAAGGCGCTTTGAAGGCCATGGAAGACGGTTTCTCTTCCGTTATGTTTGACGGCTCCCATTATCCCATCGAAGAGAACATTGAGAAGACCAAAGAGATTATCCGCATCGCTTCTGAAAAGGGAATCTCTGTAGAGGCTGAGGTCGGCGCTATCGGCGGCGAGGAAGACGGCGTTGTTGGCGGCGGCGAAGTGGCTGATCCCGACGAGTGCAAGAAGATCGCTGACCTGGGCGTTACCATGCTGGCAGCTGGTATCGGCAACATTCATGGCGTATATCCTGAAAACTGGCAGGGCCTGAACTTTGACGTGCTGGCCAAGATCCAGGAAAAGACCGGCACCATGCCTCTGGTGCTCCACGGCGGTACCGGCATTCCTGCCGACATGGTGAAGAAGGCTATCACTCTGGGCGTTTCCAAGGTGAACGTGAACACCGAGTGCCAGCTGGCTTTTGCTGCTGCTACCCGCAAGTACATTGAAGAGGGCAAAGACCGTCAGGGCAAGGGCTTCGATCCCCGTAAGCTGCTGGCTCCCGGCACCGAGGCCATCAAGGCGACTGTCAAAGAGAAGATGGAACTGTTCGGCTCTGTTGGCAAGGCCTAAAAAAAGCGAAATTTCGCGAGAAAGATCGGGAAATGTGGGACGGTACGGTTTTTCGTACCGTCCTTTTTCGTTTTTGGGTGATTTTCTTGTGTTTTCCACAGAGTTGTGTTATAATCGAAAAGTAATTTTGTACCAGCCCATGGAAATCCTGGAAGCTGGCAGGAAAATCCGTTCTGAACGTGCGGAAAGTGGAGGAAAGCATGGAAAGCAAACTGTGTGCAAATTGTTTTGCCGAGCTGACGCTCAGCGGCGACCGGTGTTCCGTTTGCGGGTGGGATAACAGAAAGGCCCAGCCGGCGGAAGCGTTAGCCTGCCATACGGTAGTTGCTTCCCGTTATCAGGTAGGGCGGGTAAAAGCGATGAACGGCGAGGGGATCACCTACGCTGCGTTGGACCTGACCAGCCGGAAGATGGTGGAGCTTCGGGAGTTCTTTCCCTTTTCCTTAGCAAACCGAAATCCAGAGGACGGAACTGTGACTGCGGTATCGGGGCAAGAAGCGGAATTTGAGCGGTACTTAGACGATTTTATCGACCTGGTGAAGAATGTAAGCCGTTTGCGGGAAGTGACGGTGGTGCATTCCGTGCTGGACATTTTTGAGGAAAATTATACGGCCTACGCGGTTTATGAATATGTGCCCTCAGTGACGCTGCGGCGCTATGTGGAAAATGCAGGGGGCTCACTTTCCTGGAATACAGCCAATCGGATTTTTCAGCCAGTGGTGTCTGCTCTGGGATTGATGAATTCCCTGGGGATTTCCCATTTGGGAATTTCCCCGGACTCACTTCGCGTGACAAAAGATGACACATTGCTGATTACCAATTTTTCCATTCAGGCGGCCCGCCGGGCGGGAACTGCCCTGGATCCGGATCTGGCCCTGGGCTTTGCGGCGTTGGAACAGTACAGTACAAAAGTTCCTTGCGGAGAAGTGAGTGACGTGTATGGGTTTGCGGCAACGTTGTTGTTTACCCTGACAGGCCAGGTGCCTCAAGAGGCGCCCCGCCGCATGAAAGATCAGCGGCTGATGATCTCGAAAGAGGTTCTCCATTCCCTGCCACCTTTTGTGGTGACTGCAATCGCCAATGCGTTGCAGGTCCGCCCAGACAAGCGTACCGCCAGTTTTGAGCGGTTCAAGACAGAGCTTTCCGCGGCGCCCACCTTGGTCAATGAGGTGGATCAGACCGAGGCAATTCGCCGGATCCCACCGCTGGATCTGAATATTTCACAGGGCCGGGGACTGCCGCCTTTTGTGTGGCTGATTGGTTCCGGGGTAGTGACCTTTGTGGCGTTGATTGTGGTAGCGTCCCTGTGGCTGGGGGAGCGGGGCATGTCCTTTGGGGATTTGACCCAGCTGTTCCAGGAAAGCAGCGCTTCTCAAGTGGTAGAAGAAGTGCCCAACCTGGTGAACGCCAATTACGAAGAAGTTTTAGAGAAAGTGGAAAGCGGGGAGTATCCGTTTCAATTGGAAGTCTCCGCACAAGAGTTCAACGATACGGTAGCGGAAGGCTGTATCAGCAGCCAGAACCCCTTTGCAGGGGAGCCCATTCCGGAAAATGGTGTTGTGACCATTACGGTAAGTCGTGGCAGCGCAAAACGGACGTTGCCGGACTTTACAGGGGTAAGCTACGAGACTTTGCAGAAACTGCTCACGGAGAATGGATTTGTGCCGGAGCGGGTGGACGAAGCCAGTGAGGATACAGAAGTGGGTTATGTGCTGCGGTATCAGGATCATGAAGCCGGGGATTCGCTGGATTACGGTTCCACGGTGACAGTGGTGGTCAGTTCCGGTCCGGCGTCCACGGGAGAATAGGGGAAGGGGGAGATTTCATGCCCAATGTGTCTGAGAAGAAATTGAAGCTCTTGTATTTGGCGAAATTGCTGCTGGAACAAACAGACGAGCAGCATGCCATTACCCTTCCGCAGATGTTGGAAGAATTGGAAGCCCAGGGGATTCACGCGGAGCGGAAGAGCCTATATGACGACTTGGAGACATTGCGGCGGTTTGGATTTCCCATAGAAACCCGGAAAACCCGGACGTTTGAGTATTATCTGTCGGAGCGTCGTTTTACCATGGCCGATGTGACATTGCTGGCTGACGCTGTACGGAAAGCGCCGTTTTTGTCTCAGAGGAAAGCAGGACAGCTGGTAAAGAAACTAGCGAGCCTGGTCAGTCGGTATCAAGGGGCGGAATTGCTGAAGTCCGGGGAAGAGAAAACGTCCCAGCCAGCGGTTCCGGAAGACGAGGATCATCGCCATGGGGAGCTTACCACGGAAGAATTGCTCCATTGGGCTATGGAACGGGACGTTCAGGTGATTTTCCAATACCCAGTCTGGAAGCTTTCCAAGAACGGGGCGGTAAAAAGATCCTTAGGGACCTTGACGGCAAGTCCTTGGAGAATTTCCCACCAGAGCGGTATGGCCCGGGTTTTGGCGTATGAGAGTGAGAAGAAAAGCATGGAGTGGTTTTCCCTTGGGGAAATTGCCCAGGTGCAGCTGTTATCCCAACCGAGAGAAGGAGAATCCTATCTGCCAGGCCAGGAAAAGGTAGTTTTGGAGTTTCCTCAGGAGTTGCTTCCAAAGTTGGCGGAGCGTTTTGATGGCGCCATGGTTGTGGAGCAACAGGGAAAAAACAGATACCGGGCTGTGGTGAAAACCTCTGTAGATTCCGGCTTTTTCGCCTGGTTATTCGCTATGGGGAGCGACGTCCGGCTGACTGGTCCGAAAAAGATTGGGGAGCAGTTCCGAGAACGGGCAAAATCCTTGGCGAAGGCGTATAAATCTTAAATGGAACCGGTTCCTTTGGGGGCCGGTTTTTCCGTTTGTCCTCTGGTTTCCCGCTGGGAGTCTAGCCGGTATAAAGCATAATATAGCCCTCCGAACAGGCAGGCGGACAGAATGGTTTGAAAACACGCCTGCCAGATTGGCAGCGTGAAGTGAATTCCTTGCAGTAGGAATTTCCCACCGGTTACGGAGAGGACAGTGCACAGCAAGGGGAATGCCACATGCCACAGCAGAGAGAGTTTTACCTGGGCCACTTTCAGCAGTCGGTGGAGACTTAGGGCCGCATTGAAAATGGTGCTGAAAAACAAGATTCCCACATAGCTTTCCATGCCGAAAAAAACGCAAAAGGCAAAGTACCAAAGCTACACGGATCAGCGAATCGGCGAAATTGTATTTCATAGAATTGAACTGTTCGTCCAGTCCTTTCAGCAGGCTGTCCACCACTACGTCCAAGTACATCAAAGGAGCTAAAGGCGCCAATACCCGCAAATAGGTGCCAGCGCTGGGACTGTTGTAAAAAGCCATACCCCAACTGTCCCCGAACAGGAAAAAGACGCCGGCGAAGAACATGCCAAATGCCAGGGCTAGCCGTACTGCCTTTCCGGTGATGTGAGCCACGGCGCGGTGGTGATCCATCTCCCTTTCTTTGGCGATCTTGGGAATCAGCAATGAGGCAAAGGAAGAGAGCAGAGAAGAAGGAAAATACAGCATGGGCATGGCCATGCCTTGTAAGAGGCCGTATTGGGACAGGGCAGCGGAATATCCCAGGCCGAATCGCTGCAGCTCCTTGGGAATGAGCAAATTTTCCCCTGTGTTCAATGCGCTGCGGGCGGCAGAACTCAAGGTGCAGGGCAGCGCGATGTGGGCCAAGCCATGGAGCACCCCTTGGCTTTTTTCACGGTGTTTTGGGGTGTTTCGTTTCAAGCTGCGCCGGTAAGCCACCCAACTGCACAGGAAGGAAACGGCTTCCCCCAGTGTAGAGGAAAGCATGGCCGCAAAGCAGGCGGTTTCCAGACTTTGGGGGGCAATTTTCCAAAAAAGAAAGACAGTGGCCCCTATGGTGAGGATTTGCTCAACCGTGTCGGAAAAAGCGGTGGATAAGGATTCGTCCACCGCTAAAAAATACCCCTTCATGCAGGTACAAAGGGACATGAAAGGGAGTCCGATCCCTAAAACCCGGAGACAGGGAGCGGCCAACGGATCCCCGAGAAACAATGTGGCGGCAGGTTGTGCGAGAAAGAACAGCAGTGTTGCGATGGAAATACTGATGGAAAGGCAAAAACCAAAACATTTGGCCACTGTGGAACGGATCACTTGACGGTTGCCGGTGGCGATGGCGGCAGATACCATACGGGTTACCGCAAGGCTGATCCCGGAAGTGGATAACGTGACAGTGAGCATGAAAATGGAGAAAATCAGCTGGTACAGCCCCATGCCCGCGGAGCCCATCTCCTGGGAAAGAAAAGAGCGGTACCCCATGTTGGTGATGCGCAGGAACAGGGAAACCGCCGTAAGTACGGCCCCTTGGATCAGGAATTTTCGCTTTGTCATAGTGCCTCCGCGGTTGCAATGGAATGGGGGATAGGGTATAATACTACCAGAAACGATCAACGTGAGCTGTGTGGCAGCGTTTTTCCGGGGATAACGGCTGAGCGTTCCGAAAAGACTGCTGTAAGCGGCTGGAAACGAGGAATATTTCATGACGGAAAACTGGACGGAATTGAAAATAGAAGTCCCTGCGGAACAAGCGGACTTGGCGGGAGCCATCGCCAATATGGTGGTGCCCTATGGCATCTATATGGAAGACTATTCCCATTTAGAAGAGGAAGCCATGGAGATTGCCCATATCGACCTGATCGATGAGGACTTGTTGCAGAAGGACCGGACCAAAGCGATCATTCACATTTACATCAGCCCGGAATCCAATCCGGCGGAAGCGGTTTCCTTCTTGGAAGAGCGTTTTCAAGCGGAAGGGATTCCCTTTGCCCTCTCCCAGGATTCCTGTGTGGAAGAGGATTGGATTAACAACTGGAAAAAGTATTTTAAACCCATTCCAGTGGGAGAAAAGCTGTTGATCCGCCCCCTGTGGGAAGAAGAGTACGACCCGCAAGGCAGAACGGTGCTTCATTTGGAACCGGGGTTGGCCTTTGGTACCGGCACCCATGAAACTACCCGGCTGTGCCTGGAGCTGTTGGAAAAATACATCACTCCCGGTGTGGATTTCCTGGATATGGGATGCGGCAGTGGGATCCTGTCGGTAGCAGCCTTGCTGTTGGGCGCCAAATCGGCAGTGGGCGTGGATATTGACCCATTGGCTGTAAAAACTGCCCAGGAAAACGCCAAAACCAACGGGGTAGAGGACCGTTTCACCGGGATTTGCGGCAACCTAGCGGAAAAGGTCACTGGGAAATTCCAGGTGGTAGCCGCCAATATCGTGGCAGATGTGGTGATCCTGTTAAGCCAGGACGCCCCTCGGTTCTTGAATCCGGACAGCACCTATATTGTCAGCGGCATCATTGATACCCGGGAGCAGGACGTGCTGGACGCTTTGGAACCCACCTTCCAGGTTTTGGAACGCAGGGAAGAAAAGGGCTGGGTAGCTATGGCGCTGAAGTTAAAATAAATGGGTATAAAAGAAAAGAGAGATGGTTTCCCATCTCTCTTTTTTTGTGCATAGATCAGGTTATTCGACATAGCGGTCATTCAGCTGGACGTCTTGGCGGATCAGTTCTTCCCCGGTGGTGTTGTCGGTAACCACCACGGTGATGGTTTCACCCCATGCGGGCAGGTAATTCACGTCAGGAATGATATACAGATCGTACTGGCGGGTGTTGCCCCAGCCGTCTCCCCAGAAATAGCAGTTTTCATCGTAGAACCCGTTGCCCATTCCTGTGGGAGTCTCCTGCTTGGAAACCGTGGTACCCAGCAGGGTGCCGTCTGCAGTGTATGCCGAGGCTTTGATTTCACGGTACTGATCCTGGGTATAGATTCCCACGCCAAACCGACTGGCCTTGGTGTACGAGACAGAAGACAGTTCCATGGGGCCGCTATCAGAGGAAGCAAAAGGTTCTCCTTCTTTTGCCCAGGAAATGTCATAGTACATGAAAGGTCCATTCACGTCCAACACGCCGCCATCTTGATAGGTGGTAGAGGGGACTGCGGTTTGCTTGCTCAGATCAATGGTGAATTCCGCAAGGACTTCCCCTTCCTGGATGTTTTTGTAGAACCGCAACACTACTTGGTTCGTTCCTGCAGGTACGCCGTCAAAATACAGGGTGCAGGTCTGAGCGCCACTGTCCGGCCAAGGCTGGAATCCGCCTTGTTCGTTGGACTCTGCCAGGTTAAACCGGATATCCAAACCGTCCATGGTGTACATACGCGGGTCCGTATTGCCCCAATCGGGAAGGGACACGGTGACAAGAGTCCTGGTAGGGGAAGAATCAATGGACTGCACCTGGGCGCCATTGTCAACGCCGCTGTCAATGGTGGCGTTCAGGTTGCCGCTGGTGTCCACGTCCACGGTAAAGCTGGTCTGAAAATCCGTCCCGGGAATGTCCTCGATTTCTCCTTTGGTCTCATAGCTTTTTGTGTAGGGATATCCAAACAGGGTGGGGATGGAGATATCCACGGCAACCTGGTCGCCGTCAGAAAGGGCTTCCGGCAGCGGGAAAGCGAACACTCCGGTAAAATGACCATTCTCCTGAGAATTCAAGGCAATGCTGGAGCTGGGTGTCGTGGCTGTGCCGTTTAAGGAGTATACTGCGTCATCTTTAGGGGCAATGTAGGCGTATTTGTCTGCCAGCCCCTGGGGAAGGGTAACGTCCAGGGTGAAAGAAAGCATTTCCCCATCGCTGAAGGCTTCCAGAACGTCGAGTTGAGTGCTCCCATCAGCGCTGGTAGCGGTCACGTTCACATTTTGAACTTCATAGGTATCCAAAAAGGCACCGTGAGCCGTTTTTTGAGAAGCGGCGGTGGAGAAATTGCCATTGAGCGCTCCAAAAAATTTTCCCAAACCAGGC
>DXXH01000043.1 GCA_019416395.1 Clostridiales bacterium | reverse complement strand
TCGTTGTCCATGTCGATGAGCTGATACTTCAGAGAAGAGCTGCCCGCGTTGATGACGAGAATTTTCATGTTCCTGATCTTTCCTTTCCAAATTCTCCCGGAAACGGCCTTCTCGAAAAAGCGTCCCCGGGAACTCGATTTTCAACAGCCCCTTGTACCCAGCGGACTGTTCGTGTAAAATGGTTTCATAAGTCGCAGTCCCATTTTAGACCATTTGTCGTGTAAATTCAAGGAGTTTCGAAGGAAAATGCCAGAGAAAATAAAGATTTCCGCCATTATCTGCGAATTGAATCCCTTTCACAGTGGCCATGCCGCCTTATTTTCCCATGCCAAATCCCTTTCCCAAGGGTTGGTATGCGTGCTTTCTGGAAATTTTGTCCAGCGGGGCGAACCGGCCATTTTGGACAAATGGGCCCGGACCCGTCTTGCCCTTTCCCAGGGGGCAGACCTGGTTATAGAGCTGCCACTTCCCTGGGCATGTGCTGGGGCGGAACGCTTTGCTGCCGGTGGAATCGCGCTTTTAAAGGGACTGGGAAATGTGGACACACTGCTTTTCGGCAGTGAGGAACCGGAAATGGAATCCTTATGGGCCTTGGCGGAAGCCCTGCTTTCCCCGGAATTCTCCAAAGAACTCCAAAAACAGGACGATGGCCTGTCGTTTCCCCAACGCCGGGAAAAAGCAGTTTCTCGGCTGCTTGGAACCGCTACCGCCGCCCTTCTCCAAAAACCCAACTGCATTTTGGGAGTGGAATACCTCAAGGCGATTCTTCAACAGAAGGCATCCATGACTGCCAGCCTTTTCCCAAGACTTGGAGCTGGCCACGACACTCCCGATGAAAGCGGCCCCATTCTCTCCGCCAGCCACGCCCGGGCATTATTGTTGGAAGGTGCAGACCTTTCGGACAGGCTGCCGGAATCCACCTGGCAGGTGTGGAACGACGAATCCGCCATAGGGCGCTGCCCTGTCTCTCTATCCCGCCTGGAAGTGGGCGTGCTATGCAAGCTGCGCTCCATGACGGTAGAAGAGTTTTCCCAGCTGCCGGATATCAGTGAAGGATTGGAATACCGGCTTTACAAAGCGGCCCGTCAGGCTGGAAGCCTGGAAGAATTTTATTCCCTGGTGAAGTCAAAACGGTATTCCCATGCCCGGATCCGCCGGCTGGCAATGGCAGCTTTTCTGGGATTGACAAAGGACCTTCCTCAGCTTCCTCCCTATTTGCGCATATTGGGCATGACGCCCACAGGAGAACAGATTCTCCGCCAAGCGTCCCCTGCACTGCCCATCGCCGCCCGCCCAGGCGATTTCCAGCGGCTGGATAAAGCCGCCCAGTCTCTTTTTGCCATAGAATGCAGAGCCGACGACCTATACGCGCTGGGGCTTCCCTGTCCCACTCCTTGTGGCCGGGATTTCACGGAAAAACTAATTAAAGTGAATAGGGAGACCTGACAATAAAGAAAGGAAGCCTGGGAAAATTCCAGACTTCCTTTTCTCTATATGGAAACGCCTCAAGCGCTTCCAACGATTCCCCGCAAAATTTGAACCATCAGCGCAGATTGCGCAGCCCTTTGGGGTAATGGTTTTTTAGCCGTCCCCCGGAAGCTTTTCCAAACCCTGTAGGGATCCCCCCAGCGCAAAGAGCCGTATACCCTTTGCACTCACAATCGATTTCCTCACCCCGGAGAAAGGCGGCCAATTGCGGGGAGTCCCAAGGCAAATCCAGAACTTGGCGGCAGTCTTCCTTGCGGGCGCTCTGAAATACCCCGTGAGACGGTTCCCAACGCCGGCCTTTCCGCTGGGCCAATTCCACACCGGCCCGCAGCACGCCTAAGCGGTCCAACTGGGGAAGATCGGACGGCAGCAAATACAGCTTTTCCCCAAACTGAGCAGCATTCCCCGGGAAAGGGCAGGTGAAAAGCTCTTCAAAAACCGTCTGGGCCTCTTGCGCGTCCTTTCCGGAAAGGAACTCAGTGAAACAGCCTGTCCGGCACGAATTTTCCCCAACCCTGCGGAACTTGGCCACAAAATGGCCTTCTCCACCGTCCATAGGGTAAATCCGCCGCACTGGAAGGTCATGGATCCCCGGCCGTCCAAACGGCAATTCCAGAGGAACCAATTCAAATTCCGGGTGCGTGGACAGGAACCACTCCACATTGTCCTCATTTTCTTCCCGGGCAAAGGTACAGGTCGAATAGACCAGCACCCCACCCTCACGCACCGCTAAGGCTGCGGAATCCAGAATGGCCCGCTGGCGCTGGGCGCAGGCGGGAACACTTTCCGGGGTCCACTGGGCGATGGCTTCCGGATCCCTGCGGAACATACCCTCTCCCGAACAGGGGGCGTCCACCAGCACACGGTCAAAAAAGCCTTGCAGCCCTTGGCATAACCTTTGGGGGTGGCAGGAAGAAACCACTCCATTGCGCACACCCAAACGCTCCATATTGGAAAGCAAAATCTGCGCTCTGTTTTTCACAATTTCATTGGACCACAAAAGCCCTTGCCCTTGAAGCAATCCGGCGATTTGAGTGGATTTTCCCCCGGGAGCGGCGCACAAATCCAGAATTTTTTCTCCAGGCTGGGGATCAAGAGCCGTTACCGCTGAACAAGCCGATGGTTCCTGAATATAGAACAACCCAGCATGATGGGCTGGGAGATACCCCATCTTTTCCTCGCCGCTTTCAAAATAAAAGCTCAATGGCGAAAACGGAGTGGGTTCCAGGGAAAAAGGCAGGCTTTCCCGCAGTTTCTCTTCCGAGCATTTCAAGGGATTCCGTCTCAGTCCTCGCCGGGCAGGACTCTCATAGCTTTGCAAAAATGCCGGATACTCTTCCCCTAACAGGGATTTCATGGCGTTTTGAAACGATACAGGCAATTCCATAAATACCCTCCTTTACCAGAGAAAGCCCCGCATAATCGATCATGGCCCGCACACACTAAGAGCGGAAAGGGGCGAGATTGAAATGAGCAACAAACAAAAACACAAGTCCTTTGAAAACCGGCAAAACCAGAATCAACAGAACTGCAACCACAATCAGAATGTCCGCCAGGAAATTCCCGACTACGGCTCCAAGAGCCAGAATCAAAAGCCGGAAATGGAAAAGGACCATCACAGCGGCCGCTGCTAAAGGCCAAAACAAGGGACCGGTAAGGCAACTTACCGGTCCCTTGCGGTGTGTCACCGTTTCCTTATTGCGCCGGAAGTTACTCTCCGCCCTCGGATTTCTTGTGATTGCCCCAGCCCAAGTCCTTCAAGAGTTCCTTTACAGACTTGTCATCGGAGTGCATGGGACGAAATCCTTCTCCGGTCACTTGCCCAGCTTCTCCCACAATCACAAAGGCGTTTTTATCTTCCTCTCGGATAATGGTTTGCAGCTGATGCAGCTCAAACCGGCGCACCACGCAAAGCATGGTTTCCCCCGGTTCCTGGGTGTATCCCCCACGGGAATCCAAATAGGTGACCGTACGCTCCAGTTCCGCAATCACCCGGTCGCCCATCTGACGCACTTTGGGTGACATGACAAAAAACAGCTTTCCCGTTCCAATATCCATGCCGTAAAGTATGGCGTCGATGATTTTTGTGGATACCACGATCACGATGCACGCGTACATAGCGTTTTCCACACTGCCAAACACAAAGCCGGATACCACCACAATCACTCCGTCCACCGCCAGCATCAGCTTGCCCATGGACAAGTGGGGCAGCCTTCTGCCCAGAAGCCGGGCTACCAAATCCGTACCGCCTGTGGTGGCGCCACGGACAAAAATCAGGGACAATCCCACGCCTTCACAAGCGCCGGCAAACAAGGCCACCAAGATAGGATCCCCACGGTAGGCGGGGATAAAATGGGAAAATAAATCGATCATCAACGAGGACAACACAATGGCGGCCATGGTCTTGGTCACCAGTTTGTACCCAATGTCGATCACCGCCCACAACACGATGGGCACATTGATCAAAAACGCCATCAAGCCGATGGGTGTGGAAAAAAGGTAGTTCAGCATGGTGGCAATACCGGTAACCCCGCCTGCGGCGATATTGTTGGGCGCGGTAAAAGCGTTGACCTGCACCGCGTACACAGCGGAACCTGCCACCATAAAAAGAAAATCTACGAGAATTGTTTTAGCCTTGGCTGCTTTCATCACACCTTCCCCCTTCACCTATCCTGTTGGGCGTCCCAAAGTTCCAAAATTTTTGAAAAGAGCTCCTGAATCCGCTCCATCTTTCCGGAAAGATACAGGTAACCAAACAACGCTTCCAACCCAGTGGCCCCATGATAATCCGCCAGGGGAGCGTTTTTAGGAGCGTGGCCCACATGGGCATTCCGTCCACGCAAGGCGATTTCCCGCTCTTCTTCCCCCAATAGGGGCCACAGCTCGGTCAGCGCCTGGGCCTGAGCTTGACACCGCACCAGCTCTACCTTGCGGCTGTGAAGCTTTTTCACCGGACAATTTCCCTGGGAAACAAGATACTCCCGGGTCAGAAGCTCATAGACTCCGTCCCCTACAAAAGCCAGTGTTAAGGGGCTCAGCCCTTTAGGGGAACCGCCTTCCTGTAAAAGTTTTTCCAAAAGCAACGCCCCTTACTCCACAAAGTCGAATTCCAGATCGTACAAATCCACCGTGTCGCCTTCCTCGCAACCGGCTTGGCGCAAAGCGTCGATCACGCCAGTTTCTATCAGGACACGCTGGAAATACTGGAGAGACTCGCTATCGTCAAAATTGATGGTATTCATAATCTTCAACAGCCAGGGAGCCTTTACAAAGTACACGCCGTCCTGACTGGACACATCCACCTGGCCCCGTTTCAGTTCTTCCACAGGCTGGAGTACCGGCGCCTCAGCCTCATACCGACGAATGGGGGGCAGTTTGGAAAGCTGCTCCAATACTTTGTTCAGCAGCGGGTCCACACCCTCACGAATGGGCGCCATGATGGGGAAAAACTCGTACCCCTGCTCCTTGACAAACGCCTCAAATTCCGCCACCTGCTCGTCGGTGGCCAAATCGCATTTATTCCCTGCCACCAGCATGGGCCGTTGGGCCAGTTCCGGATTGAACCGACGCAGTTCCTCATTGATCACACGGAAATCCTCTTTCGGGTCCCTTCCCTCGCTGCCGGAAACGTCTACCACATGCACCAGTAGGCGGCAGCGTTCCACATGGCGCAGGAACTGATGGCCCAGACCCACGCCTTCCCAAGCGCCTTCAATCAGCCCGGGAATATCCGCCATGACAAAGGATTTCCCCTGGGGCATAGTGACCACCCCCAGCACAGGAGTCAAGGTGGTAAAATGATAGTTGGCAATATTGGGTTTGGCCTGGCTGACCACGGAAATCAGTGTGGATTTCCCCACATTGGGAAAGCCTACCAAGCCCACGTCTGCCAAAAGTTTTAACTCCAGCTGGACTTCCAATTCTTCGCCAGGAGTGCCCGGTTTGGCAAACCGGGGTACCTGCCGGGTAGGCGTGGCAAAATGGGAATTGCCCCAGCCCCCTTTGCCGCCCTTGGCAATGACCTGGGGTTCGTCCCCCGACATATCCGCCAGAAGCCGGCCTGTTTCCACATCTTTTATCAAAGTGCCCCGGGGAACAGAAATCACCAGGTCAGGGGCGCTTTTGCCAAAGCACCGGTTCCCCCTGCCGTTTTCCCCTCTTTGGGCCACATACTTGCGTTTGTAGCGGAAGTCCGCCAAGGTGGACAAATTATCGTCTACCTGAAATACAATGCTGCCGCCACGGCCGCCATCGCCGCCATCGGGACCGCCTGCCGCCACGTATTTCTCCCGGTGGAAGGACACTGCCCCATCGCCGCCGTCACCGGCCTTGATCTTGATTTTCGCGGTATCAATGAACATACTCCCGCTCCTTTCTTTTCAGCAAAAAGGCTTCTTCCGGCAGTGCCTGAAGAAGCCTTTGGTTCTTGTGTTGCGGTCCAATTACTCGGCGTAAACGCTGACCTTCTTGCGGTCGGCGCCCATGCGCTCGAACTTCACCTTGCCGTCCACCAGGGCGAACAGGGTATCGTCAGAGCCACGGCCCACATTGGTGCCGGGATGGATCTTGGTGCCCCGCTGCTTTACCAGGATATTGCCGGCCAGAACAAACTGCCCATCGGCGCGCTTGACGCCCAGGCGCTTGGATTCGGAATCCCGGCCGTTCTTGGTGGAGCCCATACCTTTTTTATGAGCGAAAAGCTGGATATTTATTTTCAGCATGACGATCGTCTTCCTTTCTTTGAAATGTGGATTTAAATTTCCATATAACCCACCCGCAACCCATCGGGATACTGTTCCTCAAGGCTTGTCAGGTGGAGCTTGAGCCCTGCCAGCAAATCCCGGCAAAGAGGCTCGTCTTTCGGCTCGATCCGGAAAAACATTTCCCCTTCTCCCACTCTGAGGGACAGGGGGGATATATGACGGATCTCTGTCAAGGTGTTTACGATCAGGTAGGCTGCGGAAGAAACCGCCGCGCAAACAATATCCGCGCCTGCTTCCCCATAACCCGCATGGCCTTCCATGCGAAACCCTTGCAAATTCCCTTCCGGAAGAGTCAAAAACTGGATACGGATCATCTTACGCCTTGACGGCCTCGATCTGCACCTTGGTGTAGGGCTGACGGTGGCCCATCTTGCGCTTGGAATTCTTCTTGGGCTTGTAGGTAAACACAGTGATCTTCTTGGCCTTGCCGGTCTTGACCACCTTACCGGTGACTGTGGCGCCTTCCACATAAGGGGTGCCGATCTTGGTGCCCTCTTCGCCAAACACAGCTACTACCGGGAATTCCACGGTATCGTTGTCCGCCACGTTCAGCTTCTCCACATAGATGACGTCGCCGTACTGTACTTTGTACTGCTTACCGCCGGTTTCAATGACTGCAAACATGCTTTTTCCTGCCTTTTCATTAGTCTCGCTACTGTTGGGCGGAGCCTGGGCTCACTTCCGCGAAAGGGCATAGCTCTCCCGCAGCCTACAATATGCGGCTTATACAGTTTAGCATAACGGCTCAGGGAAGTCAAGGGAAAAATCAGGTTTTTGTCTCTTTCCTGGTCTCCAGGAAAACCTGTACCCCTTCCCCATCTTTTCCCTTTACCGCGTGAATGACTTCCTGCCGGCGCACCAGCGCCAACGCCAGGGACAGCGCCACATTGCACAAAGTCACCACTGCCAGCAGGATCTTACCGCCCTGGCCACGGCCACCCCGTTTCTTAATATAGCTTTTCCCCACACCGGAGCAGCCTTGGCTGCCGGGCGGAATTTTCCACGGTTTCATGGCTTCCTCCTTTATCCCCGGAGCTGTCCCGGGCGAACCTCTTTCTTCTTATCCGGAAATTGCTTGTCAAACTCATCTACATCTTCCTGAGATACTTGATAACAAGCCGAATCCCGGTATGTCCCTGGAACTGTCGGCAAACGGGCTGGGTCAAAGACCTTGATCTGGAACACGGGGGACGCTTCTTCCCTGCCCAGTAACTCATGATAGATTCCATAACTCCCAGCAGGCTCAAAGCCAAAACGGCTGTAATAGGCCGGGTTCCCAGTAATGACCACACTGGGCCACCCCAATTCTTTGGCACGCTCTAAAGAAAAACGAATCAGAGAAGACCCATATCCCTTGCCTTGAAAATTAGGCAGCACGCCCACTGGCCCAAACAGCAGCATCTCTTGCTCTGTACCTTCATCTGGGAGATATACGCCCTTTGCATAGGCGATTTGGGCCACAATTTGTCCTTGCTCTTCCACCACGTAATCCAGTTCCGGTACAAAACTGGGGTCTTTTCGCAGCTGATGGAGAAGATAGTGCTCCACACAGCCAGGCTGGTATACATTCCAGAAAGCCTCCCGGACAAGGTTTTCCACCTCACCGTAGTCTTCCCGCTTTTCCAGACGGATTTCCATGTAATTCTCCTTTATCCCAGATCGTTTTCCAAACTGCGCAAAATCCACTGATGAGCGATTTCCGCCGTTTGTTCCGGAGTCCTTTCTGTGGTATCCACAAGCTGAATGGGCGGATTAGTCTTTTCGCCATTTTCCCGCAGCCAACGGTTAAAGTCTATGGAAGACTGGATCCAGGCGGAATCGGTCACTTTCCGTCCTTCCACCATTCGCTTCCGCAATACTTCTTCGTCACAAGTCAAAGCCAATTAATGCAGTGTGGAAAAATACCGGCGTTCCGGCCGGGTCTCAAACTGTTCCGGGATACAACAGCCGCAAAGCACCACCGGTTTTCCCCCCTGGGAAATGTTGGCGCACAGCTCCATCCAAAGGCTGCGGTAGGCAACGTAGTTATCTTCCGGGGTATTGTACCGTTCTTCCCAAAGGATGTCGCTTTCCAACACCAGATAGTTTTCCTCTTTTTGGAACAGCAATTGGCACATGGTGGACTTTCCCACGCAAGACGCTCCAGTTACCAGAAAGAGCGGCAGCTTTCGAGTAGGTTCCATAGCGTTTCCCTTCTGTCTGCTTACTTTTTGTACTCCTGCTCACAGTATTGGCAACGGTAACGGTGAGCTTCCTCATCGCAGAGGACAAAAATCTGATCCACATTTTCCACAGAGGTAATACACCGGGGATTCTTGCAGGAAATAATATTCACCAGCCGCTTCGGCAGAGAAGGCTTTTTCTTTCCTGCCAGCTTGCCCCCTACAATGGTGCACACTGTAGCGTTGTCGTCAATAAATCCCAGCACGTCCAGGTCAACATTCATGACCCCTTCAATCTTGATAATATCTTTCCGCCCATACTTGCTGCTTCGGGCATTCTTGATAATCGCCACGCAAGTGTCCAGCTTGTCCAGCTCCAAAAGCTCATAGACCCGCATGCCACGGCCAGCGGTGATATGATCGATAACAATGCCGTTTTCAATGCTGTCGATATTCAACATACTATCCTCTCCTTTAAGTTTCGTCCAACACCCCGGGAGCCATACCCAGCAAGGTGAGAATCAGAGCCATTCTGACGAACACAGCGCCCCGTGCCTGTTCAAAATACATGGCCCGGGGATCGTCGTCCACTTCAGGGGCGATCTCGTTCACTCGGGGCAACGGATGCAGCACCGCCAAATCCTTCTTGCCCAGATCCAGCTTCTCCTTGGTCAGCACATAAGAATCTTTCAGCCGGACATAATCTTCCTCGTTGAAGAACCGTTCCCGCTGCACACGGGTCATGTACAGTATATCCAATTCCGGCATGACTTCTTCCATATCCCGCACTTCCCGCCACTCATGACCGGAAGGTTCGATGACTTCCTTCAGAATGTAGCTGGGAACCCGCAGCTCTTCCGGGGAAATCAGAATGAATTTCACGTCCTCGTACCGCACCAGGGATTTAATCAGGGAGTGCACGGTGCGCCCGAATTTCAAGTCGCCGCACAAACCGATGGTCACACCACTGATCTTTCCCCGCTTCCGGCGGATGGTCAGCATGTCCGCCAAAGTCTGGGTAGGATGCTGATGGCCCCCATCGCCCGCATTGACTACCGGGATTTTCGAATAGCGGGCCGCCACATAGGGAGCGCCTTCCTTAAAATGACGCATGGCGGCAATGTCCGCGTAACCGGAAATCATGCGAATGGTATCCGCTACACTTTCCCCTTTGGAAGCCGAACTGCTTCCCGCTGAGGAAAACCCCAGTACTTTGCCCCCCAAACGCATCATGGCCGATTCAAAACTCAACCGGGTGCGGGTGCTAGGCTCATAAAATAAAGTGGCCAAGATCTTTCCATCACAGGCATGGGCGTAGGACGCTGGCTCTGCAATGATCTTCTCCGCCAAAGCCAGCAGCCGGTCCGTCTCCTCCCGAGTAAAATCCAATGGGTCAATGAGATGTCTCATAGTGTCCCTTCCTTTCCCAATCATTCTTTTCCGTCTTCTTTTTCAGCGTTAAAAAAGCCGCCGCGATTTTTCGCCGCGGCGGCCCGACAGAAAGCGGGGCAGCCCCAACGCTTTCCCGTTTATTCCTCTTCTTCCTCTTCCGGAGCATCCCAGTTGTGCCATACGTTCTGCACGTCGTCGTTGTCCTCCAGAAGATCCAGCATTTTCTGCATCTTGACGATAACTTCTTCGTCATCAATCTTGGTGTAGGTGTCGGGCACCATTTCCACCTCGGCGGAAACGAACTCGTATCCCTTCTTCTCCAAGTCTTCCCGGACTCCACTGAAATCGGAAGGCTCCGTGGAAATCTCAAACACGTCCTCATCGGCGGCAAAATCAGAAGCACCTGCTTCCAAAGCGTCGCTCATCACCGTATCCTCGTCCAAACCTTCCCGCTCAATGACAATAACACCCTTCTTGTTAAACATGAAGGACACACAGCCGGTAGTTCCCAGATTGCCGCCAAACTTGTCAAACGCGTGGCGCACATCGGCAGCGGTACGGTTCCGGTTATCGGTAAGGGCTTCCACAATCACAGCCACGCCGCTGGGCCCATACCCTTCATAAGTGATGTTCTCATAGTTGTCGGTGTTGCCATCGCCGGCAGCCTTTTTAATGATGCGCTCAATGTTGTCATTGGGCACGTTGGCTGCTTTCGCTTTGGCAATGCAGTCACGCAGCCGGGAGTTGGCTGCCGGGTCGGCGCTGCCGCCCTCTTTTACCGCAACGGTGAGCTCACGGCCGATTTTGGTGAAGATCTTTGCTTTCGCGCCATCGGCCTTTTCTTTTTTCCGCTTGATGTTATTCCATTTCGAATGTCCTGACATGATTCAACCGCCTTATCCACTCTAGTGTATTCTTCGAGATATCATATCACATTTCTTTCTGGATTTCAAGAGCGATTGCCCTTGCCTGCGCCTGGGCTTCTCCTTTATGCTCTTCCCCCAAATCGGTGGCGTCCCACAAAGCGCAACCTGACAACGTGGTGTTCATTACGCTGAAAGCCCGTTCCAATTGGTGGGTGCAAACTTCCACTCCAAAACTTTCCTGGGAACCCATGGTCAACAGCAGCACCGCTTGCCGGTGCTTTTTGATGGGCGGTTTCAGCCCCAGGGAAAACCGGGCTTCAAAATACCGCTGGGTACGGTCCAGCCATGCTTTTAGCGGTGCAGGGAAGGAAAAATTGTACACCGGGGACGCTACCACCAGCAAATCGCTGTGGCGCAACGCTTTGTCAAAAGCGTCCAGGTCGTCAAACACGCAGTGTTCTTCCTTAGCGCACTGCCGGCAGCCTGTACAAGGGTGGACGTTCATTTCATACAGAGAAAACTCTTGGATCTCCCAAGACTTATTTTCCCGGAAGCACTCCAAAAAACTGTCCAGCAGCCTGCGGGTACAGCCATGGCCATGGGGCGACCCAAAAAGCACCACTGCTTTTTTCTTAGAAGAAAATAGGCTCATTTTCTCAATCCTTTCCTGACTCCGGCTTTTTTCCAGAGCTCCGCCGCCAAATTGGCAGACTTTCCGTTTCCATCGTTTTCAAAGGATCAGGGCACTCGCTTTCCATATCAAAAACCGGAAAACTACTGGCTTTATCCCAAGACACCCAAATGCTCCAGCAGGATTTTCAACCCCATGAGGATCAGGATAATGCCACCCACAAGCTCGGCCCGGCTCTTATATTTGGCCCCAAACAGGCTGCCCACCTTGACACCGATCATGGAAAGCAAGAATGTGATCACGCCAATAAAAGATACCGCTGCCCCAATGTTCACGCTGAGGAACGCGAAACTGACTCCAACGGCCAAAGCGTCAATGCTGGTGGCCACCGCCATAGGAAGCATGGCTTTTACCGACAGGGAAGCGTCCGGACATTCTTCCTCCTTGGAAAGGGCTTCCCGCACCATGTTCCCGCCAATGATGGCCAGCAGCGCAAAGGCGATCCAGTGGTCAACGGCGGTAATCTGCGCCCGGAACTGCACGCCTACAAAATAGCCAATCAGGGGCATCAACGCCTGGAAGCCGCCAAACCACAGCCCTACCAAGGCCATTTGCCCCACGTTCACCTTCCGCAAGGCCAACCCCTTACATACCGACACGGCAAAAGCGTCCATAGACAGTCCCACCGCAATCAAAAACAATTCCACCAAACCCATTTTTCTACCTCCAAGTTGTTTTCGGCGTTTTCCGCGCATGAAAAAAGACTCGCGGAAAACACCCCATTCTTATGAACGAACGGGCGTTTTCCATGAGTCTCGTTTTTTCAGACAATACCAGATCCTGAGATCATTGTGTTGACATTGCCGCGGCAAGCCGCAAACTACTCCCCCATGGGAAGGCCGGCCATATTCCACAGCCAGTCCACGCAATCGCCTTGGGCCTGAAAAGGAACGCCGCCGTATTGCCGCGGTTCTTCACAAACACCGTGGCTAATCGTCTTCTCCTTTTACGCCGCAAGGCTGTTGTTTCCTGATTATAGCCTATCAAAGCGCGGTAAGTCAAGGCAAACTTGTGGGACCTAATCCCAGGGGCAAAGGCCGATTACAGCTTCCAAATATCCCGGTTATATTCCGCTACGGAACGGTCGGAAGAGAAGTACCCGGCCTTGGCGATATTTACCAGCATTTTCTTCGCCCAGGCCTTCCGGTCCTCAAACTCCACCAGCGCCCGCTCCTTGACCTGGATATATTCCTTCACGTCAAGCAACGCCATAAACCAGTCTTTCCGGGTCATATCCTTGTACAGCCGGGCAAGATTCTCCGGGTCTCCAAGACGCATCATTTCCGGGCTGATGATAAAGTCCACCAGCTCTGTGATCTCCGGATCCTTTCCGTAATAGTCCCAAGGGTGATAGCTGCTGGTGGCATACAGATCCATTACCGTTTCACTGGATTTGCCAAAAATATAGATATTCTCTTCCCCTACAAGGTCGTGGATCTCCACATTGGCGCCGTCCATTGTCCCCAAGGTGACCGCCCCATTGAGCATAAACTTCATATTCCCGGTACCGCTGGCTTCCTTGGACGCCAAGGAAATCTGCTCCGAAATGTCGCAGGCTGGGATCAGCCGCTGGGCCCAGGTGATATTGTAGTTTTTCACCATCACCACTTTCAGCCAGGGACTGACTTCCGGATCTTTCCCAATATAATCCTGCAAACAGAGAATCAGGTGAATGATATCCTTGGCGATGATATAGGCGGGAGCGGCTTTCGCTCCAAACAACAGGGTAATGGGCCGCTTTGGCCGGTGTCCCGCTTTGATCTGCTTGTATTTCCAGATAATGTACAAAGCGTTCATCTGCTGGCGCTTGTATTCATGGAGCCGCTTGATCTGAATATCGTAGATAGAGTCCTCGTCAATCTCCACACCGGATTCCGCTTTCAGTATGGCCGCCAGGTTCCGCTTATTCTCCTGCTTGATTTCCAAAAGCTGGCGCAATGTGGCATCGTCCTCCTGGAACTGAAGCAGTTTTTCCAACTCATTGGCGTCTTTCTTCCAGCCGGAACCGATTTTCTCCGTGATAAACTGGGAAAGAGCCGGATCACAGTGCATGAGCCACCGGCGGAAGGTGATGCCATTTGTTTTGTTGTTGAATTTCTCCGGGTAAATATCCGCGAACGCTTTCAACTCAGAGGTTTCCAGGATCTCCGTATGCAGGGATGCCACTCCATTGACTGAGAACCCATAATGGATATCCATGTGAGCCATGTGCACCAGATTGTTCTCGTCGATGATAGCCAGCTTTTCGTCGCTGTATTTCTGCTTCACCCGCCGGTCCAGCTCCTGGATCACCGATACCAGTTGGGGCACAGCTTCTTCCAGATAGTCCAAAGGCCACTTCTCCAAAGCCTCTGCCAAAATGGTATGGTTGGTATAGGCGCAGGTTTTTGTCACCGTGTCAATGGCATCGTCCATGGAAACACCCTTGGCGGTAAGCAGCCGGATCAATTCGGGAATCACCATTGAGGGGTGTGTGTCATTGATCTGGATCACCGCGTATTTATGCAGTTCCTTCAGCGGGTGGCCCTTTTCCTCTAATTCTTTCAAAATGAGCTGTGCCGCCGAACTGACCATGAAATACTGCTGATACACCCGCAGCAACCGGCCTGCCCGGTCACTGTCGTCGGGATACAGGAACAGCGTCAGGTTGTGAGCGATATCTGTCTTGTCAAAGTCAATCCCCTGTTTCACCAGGCTTTCGTCTACCGTTTCCAGGTCAAACAAATGGAGCCGGTTTACCCCGTTTTCATAACCGGAAACATACAGGTCATATAGCACCGACGTAACTTCTCCCTGGGGGAAGGGCACGGTAAACGTAATCCCTGTCTTTTTCAACCAGCTCTTTGGGGACAGCCACACGTCCGGCCGTTCCTGCTGCTTGTGGTCTTCAAAATACTGCCGGAACAACCCAAAATGATACAGCAGCCCTACACCGTCTCCAGGCAGTCCCAATGTAGCCGCAGAATCCAGATAGCAGGCGGCCAGCCGTCCCAGGCCGCCGTTGCCCAAGGAAGGCTCTGTCTCCTGCTCCTCTACCTGGGCAAGATCTTTCCCCGCTTCCGCCAAGGCTTCCTTCACCTGGTCGTAGATCCCCAGATTGATCAGGTTGTTGGACAGCAGCTTCCCTACCAGAAATTCCGCCGAAATATAATACAGCTTTCGCTCCCCCTGGATTTTCGCCGCCGCTTCCAGCTTTTCCTGGGTAAGCTCCAAAAGCGCCAGGTAAATTTCCTTGTTGTCCGCCGCCATCAAGCCCTTGCTAAAGCGCAGGCCCACTTTCTGTTCCAGTTCGTCACGCATGCGCATGGTCGTTTCCTCCTATCTCCCTTGCCCGGCCGTAAATCGTGGTAAGCCGGGCCATTTTCTTCGCCAGCTTTTTGGTAGTACTGTCCTTGGAACACCGCCATCTCCAGTTTAATCCTCCTACCGTGGAAGGGGTATTGATCCTGGCTTCACTGCCCAAATCCAAATAATCCTGGAAAGGTATAATGGCCAGATCCGCCACACTGCCCAGAGCCGCCCGGATAAATGCCCAGGTTCCCTCCTTGGCGTCTGGAATGCCCAAATAGTCCAAGGCCAGCTGGAGATCCTCCGGGGAAGCGGACTCGAACCACCCCCGGGTTGTATCATTGTCGTGGGTGCCGGTATACACCACACAATGATTGGGCAAGTTGTGGGGCAGATAGGAGCTTTCCTCACTGGCGCTGAAAGCAAACTGCAACACCTTCATGCCCGGATAACCGCTGCCCTTTAAAAGCCTATGCACCGCCGGAGTAAGCATTCCTAAATCTTCCGCAATAATGGCTGCGCCTTCCACAGTTTGATTGATTTTCCGGATAAAATCCATGCCGGGCCCTTTGCGCCACCGTCCATTTTTGGCCGTCTCTTCCCCATAGGGAATGGCATAATAGCTTTCCAACCCCCGGAAATGGTCGATCCGCAGCACATCATACATGGAAAGGTTAGCTTTGATCCGCTCCATCCACCAGCTGTAACCGTCCTTCGCCATCACGTCCCACCGGTACAGGGGATTCCCCCACAGCTGGCCGTCCTCTGAAAAAGCGTCCGGAGGACAACCGGATACCTCTGTGGGAACATTGTCCTCGTCCAACTGGAACAGTCCAGGATTGGCCCATACATCGGCGCTGTCCATCGCCACATAAATGGGGGCATCGCCGATGATCTTCACGCCCTTTTCATTGGCGTATTTTTTCAGCGCTTCCCACTGCCGGAAAAACAAATACTGGGTGAACACATGGTACTCCACGTCTTTCCGGCAGCGCTTTTTCCAATTTTCCAACACCTGGGGGTCCCGCAAGCGCAGTCCCTTTTCCCATTCCGTCCAGGGTTTGCCATCCATCTGCTCCTTGATGGCCATATAGAGGGCGTACTCTTCCACCCAGGCTTTGTTCCGTTTCCGGAACCGCTCCAGGGATTTGGTATCCGTGAAGTTTTCAAACGCCCGGCGCAGCAGACGGTCACGTCCCGCTCTCACAGTATCGTAATCCACATAGGAAGGGTCTTCCCCCCAAAATGTCCGCTTGCATCTGCCTTTTTTCAACAAGCCTTCTTGGCAGAGCTCCTGCAAATCGATAAACAACGGATTCCCCGCGAAAGCGGAATAGCTCTGATAGGGACTGTCCCCAAAACTTGTGGGACCCAAGGGCAAAACTTGCCAATACCGCTGTTTTGCCCGCGCCAAAAAATCTACCCAGTCCCGGGCAGCCTGGCCAAAAGTCCCCACGCCATATTTGGAAGGCAGGCTGCTCACGGGTAAAAGCACTCCTGCCGCCCGGGTAACCCAACTTTTCCGTGCCATAGTAACGCTCCTTTCTGAAAAAATGGACGGTCCTTCCCCGCCCCAGCGTTGTCATTCTGGGGTCTAGTATAGCACCACTACAGGGGAAATCGCAAGAAAAATTTAGGAAATTCAACTAAAAATGTGAATTTGTATAGAGTTGAATTTATAAATTTGGCATTTAGTTCCCTGGAAACTTTCCCGCACGCTTTTTTTAAGTCTCTTTTTCTGCTATACTAAAAAAGTTAAATTACTTTTTATTCTGTAGAAAAGAGGAGTATCTGTGCCCACGAAACTCCAGGTACTAGAACACTATTTCGGCTATCCCGCATTTCGGCCGGGACAGGAAGAACTGATCGACGCTCTGCTGTCGGGACGGGACGCAGTGGGGATCATGCCCACCGGGGCTGGGAAATCCCTGTGCTACCAGGTTCCCGCCCTGCTGATGGAAGGGATCACCCTGGTGGTATCCCCCCTGATTTCCCTGATGAAAGACCAGGTAACCGCCTTAGTGCAAAACGGCGTGCGAGGAGCTTACCTGAACAGCTCGTTAACCTGGAACCAGTATCAAGCCGCCTTGCGAAATGCCCGGGCAGGGGTGTATAAAATTATCTATGTGGCTCCGGAACGGCTTTTGACCCCGGAATTTCTAGACTTTGCCAAAAGCGCTTCCATTTCCATGGTCACCATCGATGAAGCCCATTGTGTCTCCCAATGGGGCCAGGATTTCCGCCCCAGCTATTTATCCGTTCCGGAATTCGTGGAAGCCCTGCCGCAACGGCCGGTAGTATCCGCCTTTACCGCCACCGCTACCCCCAGAGTCCGGAAAGATATCCTCTCTCTGCTAGCTCTGCGGGATCCATGGGTTACCGTTACCAGTTTTGACCGTCCCAACCTGTATTTTGAGGTTCGCAGGCCTAAGGATAAATTGGGGGAAACACTAAAACTGCTCAAAGAACGCCGGGAGAAAAGCGGAATCATCTATTGCGCCACACGGAAGGCTGTAGAAGAGGTCTGCGAAGCCCTTCAAGAACAAGGATTTGCCGCTACACGCTACCATGCTGGGCTTACCGACCAGGAGCGTCAGAAAAACCAAGAGGATTTTCTTTACGACAGGGCCACAGTGATGGTGGCAACCAACGCCTTTGGCATGGGGATTGACAAATCCAATGTGGCGTTTGTGATCCACTATAATATGCCCAAAGACCTGGAAAGCTATTACCAGGAAGCGGGACGGGCCGGACGGGATGGGGAACCCGCTCAATGTTTTCTGCTTTACAGTGGCCAGGACGTGGGCCTAAACCGGTTCCTCTTCAGCCGGAGCGAGGAAAATGCTGACCTGGACGAGCAGGCGTTGGAACAGCTCACCCAGCAAAACGAACACCGGTTGCGGGCTATGACCAACTACTGCCACACCACCTCTTGCCTGCGGGAATATATCCTCCACTATTTTGGGGAACATGCTCCTACCCGGTGTACCAACTGTCAAAACTGCACCGGGCAGTTTCAGCAAGTGGACATTACCAGTCAAAGCCGGGAAATTCTTTCCTGTGTGCGATACCTGCGGCAGCGCTACGGCATAAAAATGGTGCTGGACGTACTGCGGGGCAGCAAAAATGAGAAAATCCTTCGGCAAGGCTTTGCAAAACTTCCCATTCATGGCAAACTGTCAGCCTTCAAGGAAGAGGACCTGCGGGAAATGATTCACACACTCCTGCTTCAAGGATTCTTAAATCAATCCGATGGAGAATATCCCACCCTGGCTCTCGGTCCCAGAGCAGAAGAGCTGCTTCGGGGGGAGGCTGCTGTCTTCATGCGGGTGCGAACCGGTGACATCCTCCCCCCTGCAAAACAATCTCCACGGGATCTGCCTAAAAGCGACCCTCAGCTTTTCCAGCGTCTCCGGGAACTTCGTGGAAAACTCTCCCGGGCCCAAAACGTACCCATGTACATTATCTTTTCCAACGCCACGTTGGAAGCTCTGGCCGCTTACCAGCCTGTCACACCTGAAGAACTGCTGAAAATCCCCGGTGTGGGCCAGGCTAAACTGCAAAAATACGGAAAAGTCTTTCTGGAAGAA
Organism: Clostridiales bacterium; assembly: GCA_019416395.1. Taxonomy (GTDB): domain Bacteria; phylum Bacillota; class Clostridia; order Oscillospirales; family Acutalibacteraceae; genus Acutalibacter. Next base: position 2,234 of record DXXH01000043.1, on the reverse strand, counting down.
ATCCAATCCTGGAAAGAAGAACAGAACGGCACATAAAAAGCGCCGGACTGGCGGAATCCCCGCTAGTCCGGCGCTTCGCAATCTCCGATTATTTTCCAATCCTCTTGGCCATCCAGATATCCGGCTTTCCAGGCCCATTGGCGTCCGGCAAAACACCCACGATCTGAAAGCCCTGTTTTTGATAAAACTGGTACGGGTGGCCACCCAGGTTTTCAATCCGCTCAATCTTCCCAAATGTGTCCTGGAAAAGATCCGTGCCGCTTAACGTTGTCTGGCCAAACTCGTCGTCTGTTCCCAGGTACAGGGTGATACACCCTTTCGAAGCGCATTCCTGTTCCAGTCTGGCCACCAAGGCCGACCCGATCCCTTCCCGACGGTAAGACGCTGTCACTGCCAATGGGTGAAGCTCCCAGGCTGTCACCCCGTATTGCGGCATAGCCCCGATCAGCCCCACCAAATGTCCTTCCTCTTCCGCCAGCAGGGCAATGCGGTCTTCTTCCAAAATCCGGACCATCTCCCGGTCAGCCTGTTCCCCGCTATATGCCTGGGGAAAGCACTCCCGCAAAAGCTCCACTCCCTGACGGAAAAAGTTCTGGTTTCCCCTGGGAAATTCACCAATTTTCATCACAATTTCTCCTTGTCCCTATTCCGGCTGTCCCAACAGATTCAAATCCACCTTCCAACGGAGAATCCGCCGAACCGACTGGTCGATACGTTCCTGGGAAATCTCCCCCATCTTGACGGCTTCCAACACAGCCGGATACTGCGTCTCATAGTCGGAACAACACAGCAAATCATTCCCCGCTATGACCGCCTGCACTGCCGCACTGGAAGCGTCGCAGTATTCCTGAATCGCACCCATAATCAAGTCGTCCGTAATAACGCAGCCGTCAAATCCCAGGTTTTTCCGAAGCTCCTCATGCCACTTTACGGACAAGGACGCCGGGTACTCAGAATCCACGCAAGTTACCACATTGTGACTTACCAACACACACCCAGCTCCCGCTTGAGCCCCCGCCTGAAAAGGCAGAAAATCTTCCTGCCGGAAACGTTCATAAGGACGCTGGTCGATCGCCACGCCAGTATGGGTATCGGCATTATCTCCGTACCCCGGGAAATGCTTCAGCACACATCCCACGGAATTTTCCCGGTAAATGCCCACCATTTCCTGAATGTACTGAGACGTGGTTTCCGGATCCCGCCCCAGGGAACGGTCGTACATAAAAGCCTCTGGGTCTTGAGAGATATCGCAGACAGGCGCAAAATTCACATTGATTCTCAAGTCAGAAAGCACCTGCAATTTGTCGCGCTCCACCCAAGCCACCAAACTCAAGCCCCCCGTATTGTACAGGGACCGGGGCGACCAATAGGGTTCCTCGCACAAATTCGGATTGGCGCTGACCCGCACCACGGTTCCCCCTTCTTCGTCCACACCGATCAACAACGGAATTTTCGCCTTTTCCTGATAGCTTTCCACATTGGCGCGAACCTGGTCTGCTGTCAGCCCTTTAAAATCCCGGCCAAATAAAATATAGCCGCCAAACTGGTACCGCTCTACGTCCTGGGCTCCTTGGGAATCAGGGCACCGAACGAAAAACATCTGCCCTACTTTTTCTTCCAGAGTCATGCCGGAAAGGAGCTGATCCACTTTCCCGTAACGTTCCGGGACCGAGGTTTGCACAGAAGCAGCCTTGACCCTGGTTCCATTCCGCTGGTTTTCGTCGTAGGTCACTGTCGCTTCATTGCCTTTGCTGTAATCCACCTCTTGCTGCGCCGCGCCTTCCAAATCTACTGTCCACTGGGAACCGTCTTCCAAAAGCAGAGACAATTTCCTTTCTGTCGCCGTGGTGATTTCCCGTTCCACCGTCTTCCATAACGGCCGGTGGGCAGGCGATTCGCCGGACGTTGGGCTGGGAGTATTGCCAGGAGTGGGAGCTGGTTCCACTCCCGAAACAGAACCAGCCATCACACTGGGGCTGGCCGTCTGCCGGGGTGGAGAGGGGCTTTCCTCTTCATGGGGGGAAGAACTATTCCCGCCTTTGCTGGAAGTGATAGAAGTGACACTTCTGTCCTGGGAAGAACAGGCCGAAAACAGCAGCATCGCTCCCAGGAAAAAGACAGTCAGCCACAAAACCGCTTTTTGCTTTTTCATAGGCACCTCATTTTTCTGAACAATCCGTCACAACAAAAAAGGAGAAGCGTTTCCGCTTCTCCCAGTATACCGAAACTTTCCA
>DXXH01000042.1:17853-21007 GCA_019416395.1 Clostridiales bacterium | reverse complement strand
GAGGAAAGGAGAATTAATAAAACCACCCCTTTCGAGATGGTTTTATTATACGTGACTTTATGAGAAGGAGAGGGAGAAAGGGCTGGTTGTCCCGTTGCGTGGCATTGGGGATTGCCCTGATGTTGGTAGTTCCTGTGCGTGTGCTGGCCACAACTATTGACGAGGTGCAGCAACGTCAGGAAGAACTGAAAAGTGAGAATGAAGACTTGCGGGAAAAAATTGACGCCCTCAAGGGGGACGAGGAAGCAGCGCTAGCATATCAGGCAGAGCTGACCGATCAAATCGACGAAACCGAGCGGCAGATTGACGAAGCGCGGGCCACCATAGACGATATGAACACGAAAATTGGGGGACTCGAGGATAAATTGGAGTTGTCCAGAGGGGAGTATCAGGGCACCATTGACCTGTTTCGGGAAAGGCTGCGCATGATGTATGTCAGCGGTGGAGGTTCCATTGGCACTCTGGAAATGTTGCTCAGCTCAGAAAGCTTGTCCGATTTTTTTCTGATGCAGGAATTGATCGCAGCTACAGCCCGGCATGACCAGGCGCTGCTGGATAAGATTGACGAATACATGGAGAAAACCCAGGAGGACCGGGAAGCCCTGATCGCAGCGCAGCAGCAAGTAGCCGATTCCAAGAAAGCCATTGAGTCTGCTCAAGAGGAATTGGAGAGTCTGTACGCGGAGAATGACCTTTTAGTGGCCAGTTTGGAATCCCAACAGGCGGACGCTCAAGCGAAGATCGAGCAAAATGAGGCTGAGGACGCGGAACTGCAAGCACAGCTTCAACAGCTGATCGAGGAGCGCAACCGACAGGAGCAGGAGAAGAAGGAACAAGCTGCTTTAGAACAAAACAACGGGGGTGAGAATGTACCCTCTGGAGGTATTGGCGTCGAACCTGTCACTCCGGGACTACAAAGCGGATTTTCGCCGATATGGCCGCTGCCCGGTGTGGGGGTGGGCTCCATTTCGGGGCATTTTGGCGACATGTATTTTAACGGTCCGCACAATGGATTGGATATTGCGGCAGGCTATGGCACTCCGATTGTAGCGGCCCAGGCGGGAGAGGTGATTCAGGCCCAGTATCATTGGTCCTGGGGGAACAATGTGCTGATCTGGCACAATGAAACGTTTGCCACCCGTTACGCCCATTGTAGCTCTCTGGCGGTATCTGCCGGGCAATACGTGGAACAGGGCCAGATCATTGGCTATGTGGGAAGCACTGGGGAATCCAGCGGAAACCACCTGCATTTTGAGGTGTATTACAATGGGGTCCGTGTGGATCCCGATCCTTATTTAGGCATTTGAGGAAGCGAAAATTACCAAAAGGGCAGTCGGCTCCGGCTGTCCTTTTTTTGTAGCGGAGAACCGGAAGGCGCTATTGACGTTCTGGAAAATTGGCGCTATACTCAACGGGAAATAAGGCTTTAAACAAGCCTTTTCCGTTAGCAGAGAAGTGATAGAAAATCAGTTGTATAGAGGAAACTTGTCATAAAATTGCCATTGGAATGGAGGAGTGTGCTATGAAATTAAACTCTGCCGCATTGGGGGATTTGGCAACGCAGAATGACTATGCCGTACCCCAATATGATCGGGAGAAAATGGAAGAACGCACAAAGGCAGCGCCTACCTGGCTGCATTTTGGAGCGGGGAATTTATTCCGTGCGTTTCCGGCGGTGCTTGGGCAGCGGCTTTTAAATGAGGGAGCGGTGGACAAGGGGATCATCTGCTGTGAAAGTTATGATCCGGAAGTAGTGACGAAGTTTTTGCGTCCCTACGACAACCTGGCTGTTTCCGTTACCCTTTGCGCTGACGGGACCATGGAAAAAGAAGTGGTAGGCTCTATCGCGGAAAGCTTGATCTTGCCCGAAGACAGAGCACGGGTAGAGGAAATTTTCAAGGCCCCTACATTGCAGATGGTATCCTTTACCATCACGGAAAAAGGGTATTCCTTGTGGGGGACAGATGGGGATTTCCTGCCGGCGGTCAAAGTGGACTTGTCCAATCCTCCGGAGTGTAGCCAGACCTTTTTAGCCACGCTGGTGAGTTGTTGCCTGTTGCGCTTTGAAGCCTGCGGGAAGCCTTTGGCACTGGTGTCCATGGATAACTGTTCCCATAATGGAGAAAAGCTTCGGGAAGCGTTTTTCCAGATCTTGGACGCTTGGCATGGTAAAGGGTACGTGTCGGACCAGGCGTATGAGTACGCCCGGGAGAAGCTGTCTTTCCCCTGGAGCATGATCGATAAAATTACCCCCCGTCCTCATGAAAGTGTCCAGCGGTCTTTGGAGAAAGACGGCTTAGAGGGAATGGAAATCCAGGTGACCTCGAAAAAGACGTATATCGCGCCTTTTGTCAATACGGAGAAACCCCAGTATTTGGTGGTGGAAGAGGATTTCCCCAATGGAAGGCCGCCTTTGGAAAAAGCGGGTGTTTTATTTGCAAGCCGGGAAACGGTGACCGCAGTCGAAAGCATGAAGGTTTGTACATGTTTAAACCCACTGCATACAGCGTTGGCAATTTTCGGGTGTCTGCTGGGGTATGATTCCATTGCGAAAGAAATGGGAGACGAGGACTTGCGGGCTTTTGTCACAGAGATGAGCCAGAGGGAAGGTATGCCAGTGGTTACGGATCCTGGGATTATTCGGCCAGAGAGTTTTTTGCGGGAAGTGTTGACCCAGCGGTTTCCCAATCCTTTTATTCCGGACACCCCCCAGCGGATCGCCACAGACACTTCCCAAAAGCTGCCCGTTCGGTTTGGCGTGAACATGGGACTTCATAAGGCCCGGGGCACTTTGGGAGAACTTGTGCTGATGCCTTTGGTGTACGGAGGATGGCTCCGCTACTTAAAGGGGATTGACGATCAGGGGAAAGCGTTTTTCTGCTCACCGGATCCCCTTTTGGAAAAGCTTCAGCCAGTAGTCCAGAAAATTCCTTTTGGGGAAAAGGCCTCAGAAGAAACCTTTGGCGGGTTGCTGGAAGACAAACAAATCTGGGGACTGGATTTGAAAGAGTCGGGACTCAGCAGTCTGGTCGTGAGCTATTTTAATGAGCTAAACCAAGGAATTGGCGCTGTCCGCCGCACCCTTCACAAATACGTGATAAGGTAATTCCTTTATAAAAATTTTAAAATTTGCGAAAAGGACCGCTTTCTCAAT
>DXXH01000042.1:7242-17843 GCA_019416395.1 Clostridiales bacterium | reverse complement strand
GAGACAGCTCAATAGAGAAGGCGGTCCTTTTGACATATGTTAGGAAAAGTTGAGGAAATAGTGAGAAAAATCGATCTCTACCGGTTGAAAAGACTTCCCCAATGTGCTACAGTAAAGACAGTTAAATTTCTAAAATGTAAAATATAGAGAGGAGAATGAGAAAATGAAACGAATTGCGTCTGTGTTGGCCTTGGTGTTGGCGATGCTGGTTGCCATGCCGGTTTCCGCAGCGGAAAACACTTTCCGGGACGCTCCCCAGAGCCATTGGGCCTATGACTTTGTGGAACAGGCTGCACAAGAAGGCTGGGTCACCGGTGTGGGAGAAGGACGATACAATCCGGAAGCCAATATCACCGGCGCCGAGTTCCTGACCATGATCACCAAGTCCCTTTATTTAGATGAAATTGGCGCTGGACAGCCTGGCGAGCCTTGGTATCAGCCCTATGTAAACGCGGCGGAAGATCACGGCATGCTGACCCACGGCTTAGGCGAAAAGGAAGTGCTGGACAATCCGGTGAACCGTTACCGGATGGCAGCGGTACTATGGAGCGCTGCCAAAGAAGCCGGTAAGGTGGAGTACGTGGACGGCGGAATCCTTGCCGCCGATGGAATCACCGTGATGAACAACAGCAACGCCAGCAGATATATTGGGGATTGGGCGTCTGTTCCGGACGAGTACCAGGAAGCTGTATTGGCGTCCTATGCCCTTGGGCTGTTGAGCGGCAATGACAGCAAAGGTACTTTTGGCGGTGCTTCGTCTATGACACGGGCTGAAAGCGCTGTGGTCTTGTGCCGTATCAATGATTTGGTACGGAATGGGACGGAGATTCAGCAATATTCCGCTCAGGTCGTGGAGCTGGTAAATAAGGAACGGGCGAAAGAAGGTTTGGGAGCGCTGCAGGTAGACGACACACTGCAAAAGGCTGCCCAGGCCCGTGCCAGGGAGATCGTGGAGCAGTTCTCCCACACTCGGCCGAATGGTACCAGCTGCTTTACCGTCTTGGGCGAGTATGGGGTCAGTGGATATAGCATGTCCGGTGAAAACATCGCCATGGGATACGCCACTCCTGAAGCAGTAATGATAGGCTGGATGAACTCTCCAGGACATCGTGCCAATATCTTAACCGCTTCTTATGACACAATCGCAGTGGGTTGTGTGGAGTACAACGGGGCCTTCTATTGGGTCCAGCTGTTTTTAGGATAACGATTTGGTAACGGTAAAGGGACAGTTTGCGTTTGTGAGCTGTCTCTTTTTGTATAAAAAAACTCCGGCAAACCAAAAAGGCAGCCGGAATATGAAAGTATTTGTCTGGGTATTCGCGGTAAAAGAGAAATAAAAAAACTGAGCCTGGAACGCTATTCACGTCCAAGCTCAGCCTGGTGCCGCTAACCGGACTTGAACCGGTACGGTATTGCTACCGAGGGATTTTAAGTCCCTTGTGTCTGCCTATTCCACCACAGCGGCATAAGGAGTAGTGAAAGATTTAACTAGATAATGTTACCACAGAGACGCATGAAAATCAAGAGGGCAGTCCTGTAAAAAACATCAGAAATTTTCTTGAAAAGACATTTACTTTTAGTGGCCATTTATAGTATACTTAATTTAATTGGGGATTACCCAGAATTTTTTCTGAAGGAGTAACTGCTATGTATTACCTTGGAATCGATCTTGGCGGTACCAATATTGCCGTTGGGGTTGTAGATGAAAACAATCAGATCATTGCCCGGGCAAACTCTAAAACAAAAGTGGATAGCGCGGATCAAGTAGCTGACGCTATGGCGGAAACCGTGTACGCCGCTTTGAACAACGCCGGGATTACGCTGAACGATGTGCCTTGGGTAGGTCTTGGATCTCCCGGAACCATCAATAAGGATACAGGCATCATCGAGTTTTCCAACAACCTGCCTTTTAAAAACACCCCCATGCAGAAGATGCTTTCCGAGCGTTTGGAAGGGAAAAAGGTTCTCATGGAAAATGACGCCAACGCGGCGGCATATGGCGAATATATGGCTGGCGCACTGAAAGGCGCTGACAACGCTGTTGCCATCACGTTGGGCACCGGTGTAGGCGGCGGTGTTGTCATCAACCACAAGATTTATTCCGGCAGCAACTTCGCTGGCGCTGAGCTGGGCCACACAGTGATCGTGGTGGACGGCCGTCACTGCACTTGCGGCCGAGATGGCTGCTGGGAGACTTATGCTTCCGCCACCGGTTTGATCAAGACCACCAAGGAACATATGGAAAAAGCGCCCAAGGATTCTCCCTTGTGGACGCTGGTAGAAGGCGACATTGAGAAGGTCAGTGGCCGTACTGCATTTGACGCCATGCGCCAGGGCGATCCCATTGGCAAAGAGATTGTGGACGAGTACATCAAGTACCTCAGTGTGGGTATTATCAATATGATCAATATTTTCCAGCCGGACATTCTGTGCATTGGCGGCGGTATTTCCAATGAGAGAGAAACTCTGCTGGCTCCTGTGCGGGAGTATGTGGAGAAGGAGCAGTACGCTATGAATTCCAGCAAGAAGACAGTCGTTTGCCGTGCAGAACTGGGCAACGACGCCGGTATTATTGGCGCCGCTTTGCTGGGCAAGGAGGCGTAACATCGTGTCAGTGGAAAAAAGCGTGTTTGGAACCTTGCCAGACGGCCGGGAAGTCCCGCTGTATACATTGAAAAACGGAAACGGTATGACACTGGTCACCACTCCTTACGGTTGCCGGATTGTTCAGCTGTGGGTGCCGGATAAGAACGGTAAGCTGGGCGATGTGGTCTTAGGTCACCGCACCCTAGAGGAGTATTATGGCGCCAATTATCAGGGAACTGTTGTGGGCCGTTATGCCAACCGCATTGGTGACGCTGAGTTTACTCTACATGGGAAGACATATCCGTTGGCCAAAAACGATGGAGCCAATACCCTTCACGGCGGCCCTGGCGGGTATCATCAGGTGTTGTGGAACGCGGAAGTCCAAGACGGGGAAGAGCCTTCCATCACGTTTACCCATGAGAGTCCAGATGGAGACGAAGGATATCCTGGCAATCTGAAGATCAAGGTGGTCTATACGTTGAAGAAGGACAACACCTTGTCTTTGGAATACCATGGTGTGTGCGACCAGGAAACGCCTTTCAATCCCACCAACCATACGTTTTTCAATTTGTCGGGGGATCCCCAAAAAGACGTGTTGGGAACATATCTGACGTTGAATGCCAAAGAGATCACCACTGCGTCCGACGATTTGATTCCCGATGGGGGAATTGTTCCTGTAGCGGGTGGACCCTTTGATTTTACATCTCCGAAGAAGCTGGGTGACGATATGTTCTCTGACGACCATCTTATCCAGGTTTGCGGCGGCTTCGACCAGAACTTCTGTGTGGACGGCGAAGGGTACCGGGAGTTTGGCCAGGTTTATGAGCCGGAAAGCGGCCGGGTCATGGAAGTGTGGTCTGATTTGCCCGGTGTACAGCTTTTCACCTTTAATGGCGGCGCTCCGGAGTGGCTTGGGAAAGATGGCAAGCCCATGAAGCCTCATACGGCGTTGTGCTTGGAAACCCAGTACTACCCGGATTCCGTGCATCATGAGAACTTCCCCTTCCAGTATTTACAGCCTGGAGTACCTTTTACCACAAAGACGGAGTATCGGTTTTCCGTAAAATAACAATTGGATAAACCAAGGGGACGCCTGGGCTGACAGCTTGGGATAGTCCCCTTTTCCTATGGATTGCATAAGGAGGGATCGGCTTTGAAGAAAGAAAAATCTTGCGGAGCGGTGGTTTACCGCATGGGGGAGAACGGACCGGAAATCCTGTTGATTAAACATAAAAACGGTGGGCATTGGGCTTTCCCAAAAGGCCATGTAGAGAAGAAAGAAACAGAGTCGGAAACAGCTTTGCGGGAGATTTGGGAAGAAACCGGTCTAAAAGTGGAACTGGATACGAAGTTCCGGAAAATGGTGACCTATTCTCCCAAGCCCAATGTGATGAAGGACGTGATCTATTTCGCTGGGGAAGCGAAGCAGGAAAATGCCCGTCCCCAGCCGGAAGAGGTATTAAAGATCAGTTGGAAGGCACCGGAAGAAGCGCTGGAATTGGTCACATATGCCACAGACCGGGAGGTGCTTCAGGAGTTCCTGCAGTATCTGAATTCTTCCCTAAAATAGGAAATTGCTGTTGTTACCGGATTGCCCCTGCCATTTGGCAGGGGCTTTTTGCTGCCTGTTTTAGGGAGACAGGTTCTATTTTTCAAGCCCTGTCCATAGATATGAACAACTCATGGACAAAGGAGGAAAGGCCATGGAACCTTCCGGTTTTGATTATATTGCCCGTCAGATCCCGCTTTACCGGGATTTACTGTTGCCCCTTCCAGATCAAGTGAAGGACCAGGCGTTTGACATTCATATTAGCAGCGGACAACCTGTTTCAATTTGCGGCAGGGAAGGGGTAGTGTATCTTTCCAAGAGCGGTGGTACTGTCCGGGTGGCGGAACAGGGGATTTGCACTACGCCGCAGCAGTTACAGGAGCTTTTCCTGCAAACCTGCGGTCATTCTGTGTTCTGCCACGAGGAAGAAATCCGCCAGGGATTTGTGCGTTTGGGGGAGAATTGCCGCGTGGGTTTATGCGGTTCCGCGGTTGTGGAAGGCGGACGAATTCAAAGCGTGCGGGACATAACTACCTTGGTGTACCGGATTCCCAGGCAGGTGCCTGGCTGTGCGGACAGGCTTTTTCTGGAAGGAGTTCTGGTAGAACGGGGAGTGCTTGTCGCGGGGCCGCCTTCCAGCGGGAAAACCACCTTCCTGCGAGATGTGGCGCGATCGGTTTCTATGGGAAAATTTGGACCCAGTCGCCGGGTGGCGATTGTAGATGAGCGGGGAGAATTGGGGGGATTTGACCTGGGGCCGAATACCGATTTGCTCCGGGGATATCCAAAATCCGCCGGCTTGGATGTGGCAGTCCGCATGCTTTCTCCGGAGATCATCGTGTGTGACGAGCTTTCCGAAAGGGATCTGGACGCGGTGCGGGGGGCGGTAGCGTCTGGTGCGGCGTTGGTGGCATCTGTTCACGGAGAAACGGGGGAACTGTTGCGTCGTCCTTTATGCAAAGCCCTTTTGAAAACGGGTGCTTTTCAAACCACGGTGTGCTTGGTGGGACGGAGTTCTCCGGGAGAAATCGCGGAGATCCTTCCCAGCTTGCCGGAAGGGGGTGAAAGGCTTCGTGAAGCTTATGGGAGCGGCCTTTCTGGTTCTCAGCGGGTTGCTGGCGGGAATTTTGGGAGCCTTGCGTCTAAAGCGCCGGGTCCGGTTACTGCTTGATTTGAAATCCTTACTGCAAGCCTTTCAAACGGGCATTCGATATGGGGGTGGAAGTTTACCGGAACTGATTCTGGAAAGACAGGATTCCTCATTTTGCCGGCTAGCAGAGCGGGACGGGGACTTTCTCCTAAGTCCGGACAAAGCTTTGGAGCAGGCTGGAAAGTACCTGTTACGGGACCGGGGAGATTTAGAGCTATACCTGGGGTTTGTAAGCGGGCTGGGTGTCAGCGACACTCAGGGGCAGATGGAACATATTGATTTATACCGGTCGTTGTTGGAACCCCGATTGGTCCAAGCCCAAGAGGAAGCGAAAGAAAAATCCAAGGTATCCGTGGCCCTGGGATTGTTTGCCGGGGTGACCGTAAGCTTGCTGCTTTTGTAAAAAAGGACTGGAAAGGGAGGCGTGTCCTCGTGGATGTGGATCTTATTTTTCAAATCGCCGCCATTGGCATTATTGTCGCTGTGCTGAATCAACTTCTCATACGTTCAGGGCGTGAGGAGCAAGCCATGATGACCACCTTGGCAGGATTGATTGTGGTGCTGATGATGATCATTCGGGAAATTAACGCCTTGTTTCAGGCGGTGAAATCCATTTTTTCCTTGTAGCCATGGAAGTATTTGGTATTGGAGTTCTGGCGCTGTGTGCGGTTCTGTTTGCCGCCCTGGTTCAAAAAAGCAATAAGGAATATGGAATCCTCATCAGTTTGGGGGCGTCGGTAGTACTTCTCTTGTTGATCCTTGACCGTGCCGGACCGGTTTTTAACCAGATCGAAGACATGACGGGGCAAGGAGCGTTAGAAGGGGAAGCCATAGAGCTGATGCTCAAAGCGGTGGGGATCACCGTGGTGGGGCAGGTGGTGTCACGGCTGTGCAAGGACGCTGGAGAATCGGCCCTTTCTTACACCGTGGAATTGGCAGCGCGGGCAGCGGTTTTAGCGGCAGCCCTGCCGGCTGTGGGAAAAATCCTGGAGTACCTGGGTGAGATCGCAACCATGTGAGGAAGTGAAATTGTGCTGGTAAAACGAGTGCTCCTTTTGGTATGCCTGATGTTTGGGGTGGTTTGCTGGCTGGTTCCCAACAGGGCGTCCGCCGAGGAACTTTCCGGTATTTATAAAAAAAGCGGCGCTGGGGAATTGTATGATTCCCTAGACGAGGAAACACAGGAGTTGCTTTCCCAAGGGGGAGTGGAAGACGCTTCTTGGGAAGGCGAGGACAGCGGCGGGTTGTTTGAGGCGTTTTCCCAGCTTTTTCGGGAGAAATTGACGGCTCCTTTAAAGGGTTTGGCAGCGTTGCTTGGAGTGGTGATCCTCTGCCGGCTGGCAGGGAATTTTGAAGAAGGGAGTGATGTCTCTCTGTTGGCCGGCACCTTGGCATGTGCAGGGATTCTCACAGCGCCGCTTTTGGAGCTGATCCGCAGCGCCGAGAGTGTGGTGGAAAGTGCCTGTGTGTTTTTAGGGGCCAGTGTGCCAGTGTATTCCGCATTGCTTTTGGCGTCGGGCAGCACAACGGTGGGTGGGTCCTACAGCTTTTGGGCGCTGGCTGCCGGGAATTTGATCCCAGCCCTGTCTTCGGCCCTTCTCATGCCCTTACTCCATGTTTTTTTAATGCTTTCCTTGGCATCTTCCCTGTGTGGGACAAAGTTTGACAAGCTTCTTTCCAGTCTTTACGGCTTTGCCAAATGGGTTCTGGTTTTTGCGGTCACACTGTTTTCTGGGATCCTTTCGGTGCAGACCATGATCAACTCCCAGGTGGACGCGGCTACCGGGAAAACGGTCAAACTGATCGCGTCTTCTGCAATTCCCATTGTAGGGGGAGCGTTCGGAGACGCGGTATCCGCTATTCAAAGCAGTGTGCAGATCGTAAAGTCGGGTGTGGGGGCATTTGGAATCTTGGCGGCGATTTGCATGTTTGCGCCCACGATGCTGCAAGCTGGATTGTGGATAGGCGTATGCCTTTTAAGCCAGGTGGCCGCAGATTTGTTTGACACTCCCCGGCTGGGTTCCTTATTTGGAGCATGCGTTTCCGTGGCGAAAATGGTTTTGGCAGTGCTGGTCAGCGTGTTTGCGGTATCTGTGGTGTGTGCGGCTTTGGTGCTTTTTGTGAAAGGAAGTCTATGAACAAGGTATTGGAAAGCATTTTGACAGTGTGTGTAGTACTGATCACCACGGAGCTGCTTCGGAAATTCTGCCCGGAAAACCATATGGTGCGGTTTGTGGGAAGTCTGGTGGCATTGAGCCTGCTGCTTTCTGCAGTAAGTACCCTGCTTTCACTGGATATCGATGTTTCCCTTTCCGGAGTAAGGGTGGAAAATCAGCAAGAGGAGTTGACTTCCTATGTGGAAGAGCAGTATGAACAAGCTGCCCAGCAGGACGCAAAGGATTATATAAAGGGACTTTTTGCTTTGGTTGGATTAGAGGCAAAAGAAATCCTGGTTTTGACAGATAGAAATGAAGAAGGCAGCATAGTATTAACTGAGGTGACAGCCGTTTTCACATACCCCAGCGACCAGGAGCGTGCCAGGGTCCTGCTTCAAAACGTTTTGGGGAAAGAGGTGCGCGTCACGGTGGAGTCAAGCGGCTAACGCCCGGAAAGGAGACGTAATGGAACTGGGCCAATGGAAGCAGCGGTTTCAGGACCTGTTCCGAAAGGAGAAACCGCTGAAGCTAGTGGTGTTACTGGGAATTTGCGGGATCGCTTTGATTGGGCTTTCCTCATTTTGGGAGCCGGCTGGCAAGGAGGAATCCCCGGAGACTTCCGGGAGCAGTACAGAGGATTACCGGAAACAACTGGAAGAAGACCTTTCCCGGATAGTCACAGCGATTACCGGGGAGACAGACCCCACTGTGGTTATCACTTTGGGGGATACTGGCAGGAACCTGTACGCTTCCGATCAAAGGCAGAGTACCCAGCAGGAAGACAACGCTTCTTCCGAGGAACGGGAATCTTCCCACATTCTGATGGAAGACGCCGAAGGCAACCAATACGCCTTGACGGTGACCCAAACACAACCGGAAGTTCAGGGGGTGGTGGTAGTCAGCCGGTACGCCGGGAACCCAGCGATTCAGGAAAAACTGCTTTCAGCAGTGTGTACCGCGTTGGATATTTCCTCGGCCAAGGTGTGCGTCACTGGCGGCGGATCATCTGGAGACAGAAATCTATGAAAACAATCTTGGAGGGATCAACCATGAAATTTGGCAAAAAGCAGCTTGTGTTAGCGTCACTGGTGTTGGCTTTGGGAGCGGCGGTGTATTTAAATTGGCAGTTCGCTGGGACCAATCGCCTTCCGGTAGGGGATTCATCTTCGGAAAGCAGTCAGCTCGGAGCGGCCCAGCTGGTGAACAACGCCTATGTGGAAACGGTGAACGACGACTTGGAATCCGATGGCTCCACAGAGACGTCGGCAGAGGAAACCCTTTCCCAGGCACGGGTCAACCGGCAAAACTCCCGGGATGAAGCGCTGGAGCTTTTGGACAACGTAATGGAAAGCGTAGAGTCGGACAGCGCTGCCAAACAGCAGGCAGTGGAAGAAGCTTCGGCCATTGCCCAGAACATACTGGACGAATCCAATGTGGAAAGCCTGCTGGAAGCCAAAGGCTATTCCGATTGTGTGGCTTATATCACAGGAGAGGAATGCAACGTAGTAGTGGCCGGGACAGTCCAGGAAGCGGACACTATGATTGTCCAGGAGATCGTGATGGAACAGACAGGTTTGACGGCTGACAAAATCAAAATCATCGGTACAAACTAGTTGGTTTTACAAAGGGATTGTGTTATAATAGCTCCAGTTGGCGTGAAAGAAAGGCGGAGACTGCGGTTTTTGCCTGAATGTCACGTGGTCGGTATGCCCACGGTGTGTGGGGCTCCTGGTGAAGCTTGAAAACGCAATCACATTTTTGGGACAGCATGTTTGCGAAGGCTCACCGTGGAAGCGGTGGGCTTTTTTATTTCTAAAAATTTTGGAGGATTGGACGCTATGACAAGACGGGAAGCCAGGGAACAAGCGTTTATTTTGGTGTTTGAGCAAGCAGTGCGGGGAGAATCCTTAGACAGCATTTTACACGACGCTGCCGAAGCCCGGGACCTCATTCCCAGCTCTTTTGGGGAGCGGGAAGCCCTGGGTGTGGAAGAGCATCGAGAAGAGATAGACAGCACGATCGAGAAGCATATCCGGGGCTGGAGCATGCGGCGGCTGTCCAAAGTAGCGCTGGCGCTGTTGCGGCTGGCGGTGTATGAGATGCTTTGGGAAAATTCTATTCCTTACAGCGTGTCCATCAACGAAGCGGTAGAGCTGGCGAAAATCTACGGTGGTAAGGACGACGCTTCCTACATCAATGGGGTATTGGCGTCTGTTGCCAAGACTCTTCCGGCGGAAGGGCAGGACAAGCCCCATGCGTGATGGATTCCTGGGGATAGACACCAGCAATTACACCACCTCAGCGTCACTGGTGGAGCGTGGGCAGGTGTTGGAAAACCGGAAGAAGCTTTTGCCGGTCAAAGAGGGGGAAAAGGGGTTACGGCAAAGTGATGCGGTGTTCCATCACGTGCGGCAACTTCCTGAGGTGTTGGGTCCGGTGCTGGAAAGTTTGAAGGAACCACCCGAAGCCATAGGGGTATCCGTCACCCCCACAACGGAGAAGGACTCCTATATGCCCTGCTTTTTAGTGGGGAAAAATACTGCGGGCTTGTTGGGGAAAGCTTGGGGGATCCCAGTGGAAAGCTTTTCCCACCAACAGGGGCATATTGCCGCCGCACTGTATTCCGCTGGAAAGCTGGAATTGCTGGAAAAAGAGTTTTTGGCGTTTCATGTTTCGGGCGGGACTACAGAAGCCCTTTTGGTCAGACCGGATCATGACTCCATGCCCCAGGTTACCCTGGTGGCCCATTCTCTGGACTTGAAAGCGGGGCAGGCGGTAGACCGGGTAGGGGTCATGCTGGGATTGCCTTTTCCCAGCGGCCCGGAGCTGGAAAAGCTGGCTCTTGGCTGGGAAGGGAAAATCACTTACCGGCCGGTACTAAAGGGCAGTGACTGTTCCCTTTCCGGGATCGAAAACCAGTGCAAAGCCCTTCTGGACCGTGGAGAGCCCCGGGAAAAAATCGCCCGTTATTGCTTGGAGGCCATTGCTCAGGTGCTGGATAAGATGTGTGCCTCACTGCTGAAAGATCTGGGCAACTTGCCTGTGGTGTTTTCCGGAGGCGTGTGTTCCAACTCGTTGCTGCGGCAGCGGTTGGGAGAGAAGTATGGCGGGTATTTCGCTACCCCGGAATTTTCTTCCGATAACGCTGCCGGCGTGGCTG
>DXXH01000042.1:0-7232 GCA_019416395.1 Clostridiales bacterium | reverse complement strand
GTGCTGGCGTGGAAAAAGAGGTGTGGGCGATGAAAACAACGGTGCTTACTGTCTCTCAAGTGAATTTCTTTCTTAAGTCTCTGATCGAAGGAGACGGACGGCTTCAGAATGTTCTCATTTCCGGAGAAATCTCCAACTTTACCGACCATTATCGTTCCGGGCATCTGTACTTTTCTTTAAAAGACGAGAAATCGGTTTTGAAAGCGGTGATGTTCGCTTCTTCCGCCAGGCGGTTGAAATTCCGGCCGAAGGATGGCATGAAAGTGCTGATCCGGGGCAGAATCTCCGTATATGAACCTTCCGGACAGTATCAGCTTTATGCTGAGGATATGCAGCCGGAAGGGGTAGGCGCCCTGAGCATGGCATTTGAGCAATTGAAAGAACGCTTAGCGGAAGAGGGACTATTCGAAAAGGAGCATAAGCGGGAAATTCCTGCGTTCCCGGAACGGATCGGAGTGATCACATCGCCAACCGGGGCGGCCGTGCGGGATATTTTACAGATCACGGGAAGACGGTGGCCTTTGGCGAAAATCGTCCTGGCCCCCGTTTTGGTCCAAGGCGAACAGGCTCCCGGTCAGATTGTGGCCGCTCTGCGGGAGATGGACCGGCGCCGGGCTTGTGATGTGATTATTCTGGGCCGGGGCGGCGGTTCTCTGGAAGATTTGTGGGCGTTTAATGACGAGGCTGTAGCCCGGGCGGTTTACGCGTGTTCCATTCCGGTGGTGTCGGCGGTAGGCCACGAAACGGATTTCACCATTTGTGATTTTGTGGCAGATTTACGCGCACCTACGCCCAGTGCGGCTGCGGAACTTTGTACGCCAGATTGGCGGGAAGAACTGGCCCAGGTACTGCTGTATCACCGGTATTTTCATCAAGAAGGAGCCAAGTTGGTGGAGTATCTCCGTCAAAGCCTAGATTTGTTGGTCCAGGATTCCTTTTTGAGCCACCCGGAGCGGTTTCTCCAGGAGCGCCGGGGGGAAGTGACAGACTTTGCCTCGCGTTTGGAAAAAGGGCTTCAGCACCGTCTGGAGAAAGATCAAAAAAGGCTGGCGGTACTTTCCAGTACGCTTGATGCCCTCAGCCCCTTGAAAGTGCTTTCCCGAGGCTATGCCGTGGTAACAGGAGAAACAGGAAATGTACTGCACAGTCCAGAGGAAGCTGCGCCTGGGGATCGGGTGCGCATCCGCCTGGCAAAGGGAGAACTTTCTGCTGAAATTTTGGAAACGGGGGAATAACACATGGCGGCGAAAAAAATGAAATTTGAGGAATCCATGCAGCGGCTTCAGGAGATTGTAGGGAAGCTGGAAAGTGGGGAAGAAACCCTGGAAAATTCCATGAAGTTGTTCGAAGAAGGGGCAAAACTGTCCGCCCAGTGTTATCAAATGTTGGATAAGGCGGAACAGCAAGTGATGGAACTGACCAAAATAGCGGAAAGCGAGGACGAGCATGATGACGGAACTCTTTGACCGTTACCTGGCTCAGGTGGAAGAAACCCTGAACTCGGTTTTGCCCTGTCCTCAGCCGGATTCCCTTACCAAACCTGTGGTGGAATCCATGCGGTATAGTTTGCTTTTAGGGGGTAAGCGGATCCGGCCGGTAATGACACTGGCTTTTTGCGAGCTTTGCGGGGGAGATCCGGAAATGGCGCTGCCTTTCGCATGCGCTGTGGAAATGGTCCATACCTATTCGCTGATTCACGATGATTTACCCTGTATGGATGATGATGACCTTCGGCGGGGTAAGCCGTCCAATCACAAGGTATACGGGGAAGCCATGGCATTGCTGGCCGGAGATGGCTTGTTGACAAACGCCTTTGAAACGGCC
Organism: Clostridiales bacterium; assembly: GCA_019416395.1. GTDB lineage: Bacteria > Bacillota > Clostridia > Oscillospirales > Acutalibacteraceae > Acutalibacter. Next base: position 5,408 of record DXXH01000042.1, on the reverse strand, counting down.
TTGCGCTTTACCGGCCCCAGTGTGGACGCTGTCCGTGGTGCCCGTATTCTGGCCCAGTACGCGGGACCTGCCGGAATGGTGGGTGGTCAGTGCATCGATTTGGATTCCGAAGGGAAAGACGTGGATTTATCTCTCTTGCGGGAAATGGACCAGGGAAAAACAGTGGCTTTGATTTCTGCAGCCTGCCAAATGGGGTGCGTTGCTGCTGGAGCTGGGGAAGAAATCCTGAAGCACGCCCACCGTTACGCGGAAGGCGTTGGCATGGCTTTCCAGATTCGGGACGATATTTTGGACGTGCTGGGAGACGCTGAAACCCTTGGTAAAAATGTGGGTATGGACTCGGCCCGGGATAAGCGGAACTATGTTTCTCTGCTGGGTGTGGAAAAGGCCCAGCAGCTGGTGGATTCCTTCACGTCCCAAGCGGAAGAAGCATTAAACGCTTTTTCGGGAGACACGTCTTTCCTAAGAGAACTGGCCCGTTCCTTGGCAACTCGGGAAAAATGAGGCGGTGTGTTACCTATATGGTTCCCAAGGATTGGGACGGACGCAGCGTAAAGGAGTTTATCCGGTGCTATCTGGGGCTTTCTTCCCGGGTGCTTGTAAAACAGAAGCATACCGCAGACGGCGTTTTGAAAAACGGCCAGCCTTGTAGAAGCGTGGATCTTCTCGCCTGGGGCGATGTGTTGGAACTGCGTTTTCCAGAGGAACAAGCGGTGTACGAACCGGTGGAAGGACCGCTTTCTGTTTTGTGGGAAAGCCAAGACTATCTTGTTGTGGACAAGCCAGCCCAGATGCCTATTCACCCGTCTCCTGGGCATGACCGGGACAGCCTGTTAAACCGGGTGGCCTTTTATTACCAGAAAACGGGCCAATCTCCGGCATTTCGTCCTCTTTACCGATTAGACCGTGACACAAGCGGTCTAGTGGTTATTGGAAAGCATCGTGTAGCGGCTTCCTCGGCGGGGATAGAAAAAGTGTACTACGCCGTCTGTCAGGGAACACTTTCCGGTTCGGATACCGTAGAAGCTCCCATTGCTTTAGAGCCGGGGAGTAAGATCCGCCGTCAATGTAGTGACGATGGGCTTCCCGCTGTGACCCATTGGAAAACGTTGGCCTCTGAGAATTGCCATACGCTTTTGGAGCTTCACCTGAAAACGGGCCGTACCCATCAGATCCGGGTGCACATGGCCCATCTGGGCTACCCATTAGCTGGCGACGATCTCTATGGTGGTTCCCGTCAGGTAATAAACCGTCAGGCACTGCACTGCGGTCACCTATCCCTTACCTGTAAGCCTCTTAACGTAGGGGTAGAACTTACTTGTCCATTTCCAGAGGATTTGTTGGAAGCATTCCCTTGGATAAAGCCGTTCATTCTTTGATTTACCTGTAACGTAAAGGAGATGACAGTATGCCTGCTTGCCTGACTCACTACTATTTTGCCCAACGTGTTCGGGATGACCTGCCGGAGAAAGCTTCTCTGGATTCCTGCGCTTACGCTTGGGGCGCACAAGGGCCGGATTTCTTTTTCTGCCACCGGTTTTTGCCCTTTTGGAAAGGGGAATCCCTGAAGGAATACGGTGGCCGGCTGCATGAAGAACTCCCTTCCAAAGTGTTGGGAGCCATGCGGGAGTTTCTCAAATCCCACCCCGATCCTGTATACCGTTCTTACGTTTGGGGATTTGTTTGCCATTACTCTTTGGATTGTACCGCACACCCTTACATCAATTGGCTAGCCAAAAAAATGGCGGACCAAAGACCTTGGGAAACGGCTTCCACAATGCATGGGGAGATCGAATCGGCGCTGGACGCTATTGTGCTGCGGTGCGAAACAGGGAAGTTGCCCTCTGAAATGCCTTTGAAGCGAACCTTCCCGAAAAATGAAGGAGTCCAGCGGAAGATTGCCCACTTGTACCGGCAGGTGTTGTTTACCCTGTATGGGGAAGATATCCGAGAGGAGCTGCTGGTGCAAGCCATGGACGATGCACACCATGTGTTTTCGCTGGTTACAGACCGGACAGGTTTGAAGCGCAAGTTGATTCGCCGGTTGGAGAAGGGAAAGCCCAGCTCTATTTCCAGTCATCTTGTGCCTTTAACCGAAGAGGATTCCATAGATTACGCCAATGTGGGAAACGCTCCTTGGGGTGAGGAAGGTTCCTGCCAAAGCTTTTTTGAACTGTATGGAGAAGCGCAGGGCGTAGCAGGAAAGATTCTGATGGAGTTTGACACAGGGGATTTGTCGGCACTTACGGAAGAGAAGCCCTTTGGCTAATTTGGGGCGAATAAAAAAGCAAAGAAAAAGGACCATTCCTAAAGGAATGGTCCCTTATTTCTAAGCCGTGAACAGTCCGTTCCGTGAAACAGAGCTTAGACAGCCCGGGTCACTTTACCGGAACGCAAGCAGCGGGTGCAGGCGTACACGCGCTTGGGAGTACCATTGACAACCGCCTTAACACGCTTGATGTTGGGCTTCCAGGTCCGATTAGAACGACGATGAGAGTGGGAAACCTTGATGCCAAAGGACACGTCCTTACCGCAGAAATCACATTTTGCCATATCTGCACCTCCTTAAAACGGGATAACTCCAAATTTACAACGATAGGAATTATATCAGATTTCCATGGGAAATGCAAGTTTTTTTTTAAAAGAATTGAGTTTTTTCCGGAAATAGGGTATAATCCACTATAACAAAGGAGGTATTCCATGTTTTTCAGCGTGATTCGGAGCCTGCTTGCGGGCCAACCTGTTGATATCTGGAGTGTAGCCGCCCAGGTAATTTCCATTGTCTTTGTCATTTTATGTATTCTGCCCCTGCATGAGTTTGCCCACGGTTGGGTGGCAAATAAACTGGGGGACCCCACAGCCAAGCTGGAGGGACGTTTGACTTTCAATCCTCTTGCCAGTGTGGATCCCTTTGGTGCATTGGCGCTGATCCTTTTTGGTTTTGGTTGGGCGAAACCCGTGCCAGTGGATAGCCGGTATTTTAAAAATCCACGCCGGGATATGGCCATTACCGCTTTGGCGGGACCGGTCTCCAATCTGTTGGCGGCGCTGGTGGGTGCTGTCCTCGTGGCTGTGATGGAAGCGTTTTCGCCGGCAAACGGATTTACCATTTTTGTGTATAACGTTTTGTATTATTACGTGGTGGTGAATATTTCCCTGGCGGTGTTCAATTTGATCCCCATTCCGCCTTTGGACGGTTCCCGGATCGTAGGGGCGTTCCTCAGCAACCGGACGCTTTATACCCTTTACCGGTATCAAAACGTGTTTACCATGGTGATGTTCCTGTTGTTGCTTTCCGGAGCCCTTTCCGGGCCGTTGGTGGTGGCGCAAAACTTTTTTGCCCAGATCATTTTCACTTTGGCACGGGCGCCGTTCCACTTCTTTGGGGTATTATAAGGTATGGAGAAGCTGGAATACCATTTAGAGGTGTTCGATGGGCCGCTGGACTTGCTGCTGACTCTCATTGCCAAGAATAAGCTGGATATCTATGATATCCCCATCGCGGAGCTGCTGGACCAATATATGGAGCAGATCGACCGAATGCGGGAAGAGAATATGGACGTTGCCAGTGAATTTTTAGAGATGGCTGCCCGTCTGGTACAGATCAAAGCTGCATCCTTGCTGCCCCGTCATGAGGAAGAGGAAGATCCCCGGGCGGAGCTTACCGGCCAGCTGTTGGAGTACGAGCAGTGCAAGAAAGTGGCTGCCATTTTGGCGAGACAGTGCTCCTTCGATCAGATTGCCCGCCCGCCGGAACCTCTTCCAGTGGACAACACCTATAAGCGAATTCACGATCCGCAGGAAATTGCCCAGGCATTGGTGTCCGCTTGGGGGAAAGGGCGCAGCCTTCTGCCACCCAAGCCGGAGAATTTTTCCGCTTTGGTATCGAGAAAGATTGTGTCTGTAGCTTCTCAGGCAATTGCTATTCTGCGGCAGCTGTGGAAGAAAAAATCCATATCCTACGCGGCGCTTTTTGCCGGAAAAAAAGACCGTTCCCAGCGGGTAGCGGCGTTTTTAGCGGTGTTGGAACTGGTGAAAAACCATCGCTTGCGGGTAGAAGGCGAAGGAGAAAACAGCGAAGTGAGATTATTGGACTGGGGGAAAAAGCACTGAATCAGGAAGAACTTATGGGGAAAACAGAAGCGATTCTCTTTGCTGGTGGGGAACCAGTTTCTTTGGAACGTATCGCCCAAGTGCTGGGGGTACGCACCCCGGTGATCGAGCAAATCGTTGGGATTCTCCAGGAAAAATACAATACGCCTCAAAGCGGAGTGCATTTGCTGCGGCTGGGGGAAAGCGCTCAGTTTTGTACCAATCCGGCGTTTGTGGAGCCGGTGCGGGAAGTACTGGATCTAAAGCGCAACACTCCCTTATCCCAGGCGGCGATGGAAGTCTTGGCGGTCGTAGCTTACAACCAGCCTGTGACAAAAGCATTTGTGGAACAGGTGCGTGGTGTGGATTGCTCCGGTGTAATCAGCAGTCTGATGCAGAAGGATTTGTTGGAAGAACGGGGGCGTCTGGAGCTTCCAGGCCGTCCGCTGCTTTACGGAACAACCGAAACATTTTTGCGCTGCTTTCAGCTTTCCTCCATTGAGGAGCTTCCTCCACCGCCGCAAAATGATGAGGAAGACTCCACCACGAAGGAAGGACAGCTTAGCTTTTAGAAAGGCTGTGAGAGTATGATTCCTCTTCTTGTGATTGGGGCGGTCCTGTTGCTTCTGGCGGTGCTGCTGTTAGCGCCCATCAAGTTAGAGGTAAACTTCCGGGAAGGATTTACCGCCCGGGTTAGCTATTTGTTTTTACGTTTTCCAATAACCGCTGAAGGCGATGAGGGGGAACCACCGGAAGGCACGGAACCCCAGGAAAACCCTTCCTCGTCCTCAGGAGATCTTGGAAAGAAATTAAAAAAGCTGCTCCGCCGCGAAGGACTCAAGGGATTTTTGCGTTCCTTGAAGGAGTTGGCTCAGACAGTTGGAACCGTTTCCGCAAAGCTTCTGAAAAAAGTGAAGCTGAAAAGATTTGATCTGTATGTGTGCCTGGGTGGGAAAGAGGACGCCGCGGCGGGAGCGGTTTTGTATGGCCAGGTGTGCGGGGTGGTTTATACGGCCTGTGGAACACTGTTTGGAATCTTTCCCTGTAGGAAGAAGTCAGTGACCGTCGATTTAGATTATAACAGCCAGGATTATCGGATAGAATTTTCTGGAACTGCGTCTGTTCAGATGTTGTTTTTCCTCAAAGAAGGGCTTATACTACTTTATAAGGTACTTCCGTTTTTTAGAAAGCTACAAGCCACAGAAGATCAGAGAGAAAGGATTTCGCGGACGCGAAAGCAGGGTGAAACAAAATGAGCGATAATCAAGTGAACAATTTGCTGGGCGTTACCATGGATAAAATCAAGCAGATGGTGG
>DXXH01000041.1:7952-21303 GCA_019416395.1 Clostridiales bacterium | reverse complement strand
TCATATACCATAAATCTCCAAACGTCAATAATAAAAAATAGTAAAAATATTTGGTCTATTTTTTATAACCCCTTGCTTGACAATTTGTGACTTATGAATTATTATAGAAAAAGAAAGAAAACGAAAATAACAGAAACCTCTATGTGGAAATTAATCGCCCTTCTGGGCCATTATACCAAGATCAGCTCCATGGTTTCGCAAGCAGACTGCAACGCTGAGCGGGTTCCGGGGTGAAGTCCCTTGTCTGTAATCAGTTTATCCATGTCGTCAATCCGGGCAAAACCCGCCATGGACACTTGGCCAAACTTGCTGCTGTCCACCAACATGATGGACTGAGAGGCAATGGACATCAGCGCCCGTTTCACCTCCGCTTGTTCAATGGAAGGGGTGGTAAATCCCTTTTCCAACGTGCATGCATTTGCCGCCATGAAGGCTTTATCCACGTTCAAGTTCTTGATGGAGCTCAGGGCAATCGGCCCCACAGTACAATGGAATCCCCGGCGGATTGTTCCCCCCAGCACGATCAGGGAACAATCCTCCAGATTTTCTTCCAAATACATGGCAATCTGCAAATCATTGGTAATCACGTTCAAGTTCCGCTTACCCGTCAATTGCTTGGCCAATTCGTAAATGGTAGTTCCGGTATCCAAGCAGATTGTATCTCCCGGTTCCACCAGTTCCGCCGCTTTGGCGGCAATCCGCTTTTTCTCTTCCATGTGGCTGATCTCCTTGGCGTGGGAAGTAGGTTCGTAAGATGCCTTGCTCACCGGGATCGCTCCACCATGGGTCCGCTGGAGCAGGCCAGCCTGCTCCAACTCTTGTAGATCCGAGCGGATCGTTACTGGGGAAACTCCAAATTCCTTGCAGAGTTTGGAAACATACAGCTTTGACTGCACGGATAGCATCTCCATGATCTTCCGCTTTCTTTCTTCAACAAATAATGGGGTCGCTTGTTCTTCCACAATACACCGCTCCTTTGTAAATAAGCTTTTTCTCTCCCTGTTCAGGAGATGGAAATATCAACCAGATTCTGTGTGTAGTATAACATAACCGCTTTTAAAGAGCAAGGAAAATGAAGTAAACACAAGCAAATAGAAAGGATTTAATACATATGGCAAACTTTCTCATTGGCGTGGATATCGGTACCCAAGGGACAAAATCCGTCCTGTTTGACTCAGACCTTAACCCGGTAGCGTCTTCGTTTGTGGAATCCAATTTGATCAGCCCCCAGCCCGGAACTATCTGGCAGGAACCCGACGAACTGTTTTCATCTGTGCTTCAAGGCGTCAAACAGGTGATGGATCAATCGGGCATTTCCCCCAAAGAGGTGGCTGCTCTGGGAATCGATTCCCAAATGGCAGGGATCATGGGTGTAGACGAAACCGGGGAAGCTTCCATGATTTACGATTCCTGGCTGGACACCCGCTGCGCCCCTTACGCGGAACAAATGGCGGCCACCGCCGGGGAATCCATCACCCGAATCACCGGTGGTCCCGTCACCTACACCCACGGGCCAAAAATCCTCTGGTGGAAAGAACACTATCCTCAGGTGTACCAGCGGACCTGCAAATTTGTTTTGCCCCACGGCTATGTGGTCGGAAAGCTTTGCGGCTTGAAGGGCAAGGACTTTGTGTTCGACTATACCTGCCTGCAATACTCAGGGTTCGGGGACAATCAGAACCTGGTTTGGTCCCAGGAACTGTTAGACCAGTTCCATGTTGATGCTGAAAAAATGGCCCGGATCGTGTCCCCCTTCGAAATTCTGGGGGGCATTGTCCCAGCCTGGGCAGACCAGATGGGTTTGCTGCCAGGAACTCCGGTAGTAGCCGGTGGCGGGGATACCTCTTGCTCCATTTTTGGATCCGGACTGTTTGAGCCGGGCACCCTATTGGACTGCGCTGGTACCGCTTCCGTGTTGTGCTGCGCAGTGGACCGTTATGTGCCGGACACCGCCAACCAAACCATGAACATGATGCGCTCTCCTTTGGAAGGGTTATGGTATCCGTTGGCCTATATTAATGGTGGCGGCATGGACGTGAGCTGGTTCCGGAAAGAATTCACCGGCCAGCCCCCTATGAGCTACCAGGAGCTGGAAGCCCAAGCGGAGCAGCTGCCCTGTGGCAGCGAGGGGCTCATATTTGCCCCCCATTTTAACGGAAGAGTACTCCCCAGCGATCCCCGTATGAAAGGGGCTTTTGTGGGGCTGGATTGGAAACACACTCCCGCCCATCTATTCCGGGCGGTCATGGAAGGTGTGGGCTACGAATACGCCTATTACCTTCAGATTCTCCGCCAGCTTTATCCCGAAGCGCCCTTCCAGGAGATGACCGCCATAGGCGGCGGCGCCAAATCCCCCCTGTTCCTTCAGCTCAAGGCGGACATTCTGGGGGTAAATGTCATTCCGCTGCAAGTGGGCGACACTGCTCCGGTAGGCAGCGCTGTCATTGCCGGAACCGGCGTAGGGCTTTTCCAAGACCCACGGGAGCCTGTTGCCAAAACCATTCAACGCCGGCAGGCGGTTTCCAGCAATCCAGAACATCATAAGGCTTACAAACCTTATAAGGAAGCATATTTACAAACCTTGGCGGCTTTAAGCGCTCTTTACCGGGAACAACCCCTGTGGAACGCCAGTCCCTTGGAGTGATGAAAGGAGATATCCCTTTATGGAACAAATCAAATTTGCACTGATCGGCTGCGGCCGGGCAGGCATGATCCACGCCCGGAATTACGCCTCGACAGTCCCTGGAACTTGCGTATTCGCCGTAGCCGACGCCAATGCCGAAGCCGCTCAAAAGGCGGCAGCGGAACTTGGAGCTTCTGTTTGGAGCACCGACTACCGCCAGATTCTGGCCCGGCCGGAAATTCAGGCCGTGGTTATTGCGGCCCCCACTTCCCTGCACCACGATATTGTGATCGATGCAGCCCAGGCTGGCAAGCATATTTTCTGCGAAAAGCCCATGGCCATGAATGCCCAGGAATGCCGGGAAATGATTGACGCCGCGGAAAAACATCACGTCAAACTGCAAATCGGCTTTATGCGCCGGTTTGACGCAGGCTTCCGGCGGGCTAAGGAATTTGTAGACTCCGGCGCCATCGGCGATGTGGTCATGGTGAAATCCCATACAAGAGGCCCCAGCACCCCTCGGGAGTGGATGTACGATATCCGCAAAAGCAACGGCCCCTTAGCCGAAGTAAACAGTCATGACATCGACACCCTGCGCTGGTTTACCGGCAGTGAAGCCCAGAAGGTTTACGCTGTGGCAGGCAACCACCGCTGCCCCCAGGCCAAGGAAAACTGGCCTGATTTTTACGACACCGTGCTGCTTTCCGTCACCATGGAAAACCAGATGATCGGCTGCATTGAAGGCGCTCAAGGGGTAGGCTACGGCTATGACGCCAGAGTAGATGTGCTGGGCACCAAGGGCTGTATTCAGATTGGCGGCTTGCAGGATAAAGCAGTGCTTCTCTACACAAAAGAAAGCGGTATGCAAGGGGATATTGTGGCCAGCTGGACCAACCTGTTCCACGAGGCCTACATTCAAGAAGACATGAGTTTCGCCCAAGCCGTCCGGGAGAACAGCCCCACTTTGGTAACTGGTCTGGACGGTTTAATGGCGGTCCGCATTGTGTGCGCCGGCAACCGTTCCATCACCAGCGGCCAGATTGTTTCCATGGCGGAAGTTTGATATACCAGGCGTTTTTCGGTTGTGACAGCGCCGGTCCTTGGAGAGGGACTTTAATCACTACTACTCTTACGAAACGAGGAAGAGCGTATTTATGAAAGAAACGATTCCCAAGACCATGCTGGCCGCCCGCCTTTTCGGACCGGGCGATATCCGTGTGGTGGAACAGCCCGTACCGGAAATCCAGGAAAACGAAGTTCTTCTCAAAGTCCAAGCCGCCGCCATTTGCGGCAGCGATTTGCGCATGATCGCAAACGGGTATCAGGGCGTGGACCAAGACCATCCTCTCACGCTGGGCCATGAGTTTGCCGGCGTGATTGTAAAAACTGGCGCTGCCGTAACAGGCTACCCTGTGGGCACCTATGTGTCTGTGGCTCCCAATATGGGCTGCGGCTCCTGTGAATACTGCGCCAAAGGGGACACCCACCTTTGTAGTAAATATCAGGCGTTCGGCATCTCCATTGACGGCGCTTTTGCCGAATATGTCCGGATCCCTGCCGCGGCAATTTCTCAGGGGAACCTGGTCATTCTCGATCCTTCCGTACCCCCGGAAACCGCCGCTTTGCTGGAGCCCTTCTCCTGTGTGCTCAACGGCCAAATGAATACAGGTGTGCATCTGAATGACAACGTCCTGCTGGTTGGGGCAGGTCCCATCGGCGTCATGCACGGATTCCTGGCCCGGATTTTGGGAGCCGGAACCGTCTATGTATCCGACCTTTCCGCCGACCGTATGGAGCGCTGCACCCAGTTGGTCAGCCATTGCGTGGCGATCCACGGCGACATGAAGGAAGCGGTTATGGAAGCCACCGGCGGGCAAGGAGTGGATTTGTGCATTGTAGCTTGTCCCTCTCCGGAAATCCAGGCTCAATCTCTCAGCCTGATGAAAATGAACGGGCGTATTCTCTATTTTGGCGGTCTTCCCGCTGGAAAAGATCAAGTGACGCTCCCCACCAATCTGATCCATTACAAGCAGCTGACCATCCACGGTTCCACCCGGGCCAATGTATGCCACTACCGGGAAAGCGTCAAGCTTCTCACCGACGGGAAGCTGCCTCTGGAACGGCTGATCACCGGCCGGTTCCCCCTGCGCCAATTTGCCGACGCGGTGGCCCACGCCAAAAGTCCCCAGAGCTTGAAAACCGTCATTACCTTTACGGAAACTCCGTGAACTTTGAACCCATACATAAAAAGGATAGGAGCGATCAACCATGAACAGCCAAACCATTACCGCTCAGGAATTATGCCGTTTATTTGACCATACAAACCTGAAGGCCTTCGCTTCCCAGGAAGATTTCCGCAAACTTTGCGGGGAAGCAGCGGAGCACCATTTCGCCATGGTGGCCATCAACTCCTCCCCCGTAGCTTTCTGCAAAAGCTTGTTGAAAGATACGGACGTCCATGTGGGAGCAGCCATTTCCTTCCCGCTGGGGCAGACCACCATTGAAACCAAAGTATTCGAGACAAAAGACGCTATTGCCAATGGCGCAGACGAAATCGACTACGTGGTCAACGTGGGAGAACTGAAAAATGGCCACTGGGATTATATCCAGCGGGAAATGGAAGCCATTGTTTCCGCCTGCCGGGATAAGGGAATTCTCTCCAAGGTAATTTTTGAGAACTGCTACTTGGAAAAGCAGGAAATTGAAAAGCTGGCCCGGATCGCCCTGGAGGTGAAGCCCAACTTCATCAAAACCAGCACAGGTTTTGGCACAGGCGGCGCTACGGTGGAAGATGTGAAGCTGATGAAGCAGGTGGTGGGTGACGCCGTACAGGTAAAGGCCGCAGGCGGAATCCGCAGCTGGGAAACCTGCGCCGCCATGATCGACGCCGGAGCCACCAGAATCGGCACCAGCAGCAGCCTAAAAATTTTGCAGGAATATTTGGAAGCCCATGGATAAACCCGGAAAAAGGCGCGCCGCAACAAGACCCAGCGGCACGCCTTTTTCTGCGTGTGAACAGATTTTGTCACGCAAAAGCATAAATCCCCCTGATTTTTGCCACACTAACAAAAAATCGCCAAGGGGGATTGTCCATGAAAACCGTTTCCAAAGAGGAATACAAACGGCGGGTGGAAAAGGCCTCGCCGCCTACCACCGTTGGAAAAAACTGTTTGCTGGCGTTCCTTTCCGGGGGCGCTATTTGCACACTGGGACAAGCGCTGTGCAACCTTTATAAAAACCTGGGACTGGATCTGCCCCAGGCCCGGACCGGAGTTTCCATCAGTCTGATTTTCCTTTCCGCTCTGCTCACCACCCTGGGGCTCTACGACAAGATCGCCAAGCATACCGGGGCCGGAACCCTGGTACCCATTACCGGGTTTGCCAATTCCATGGTATCCCCGGCACTGGAATTCAAGAGCGAGGGATTTGTCACTGGGTTGGGAGCAAAACTGTTTACCGTAGCCGGCCCCGTGCTGGTATTTGGTGTTACCGCTTCCGTGGTGTACGGGCTGATTTTATTCGGCCTGTCCTTGCTGTGAGGTGAAGAGATGAAACGTATTGGAAAAAGCACCTTGGAATTTGACCGTCCCCCCACCATTTTAAGCCACGGAGCAGTGGGGGGTAAAAAGGAAGCGGAAGGCCCACTGGGCTCCCAGTTTGACCAAACCTTTCAGGACACCACTCTGCAAGAGGATAGCTGGGAAAAAGCGGAAGCCCAGCTCCAGAAGGAAGCGGTGACCCTGGCCCTGAGAAAAGGGGGGATCGGGCCGGAAAATGTGGATTTTATCCTGGCAGGGGACCTGCTGAACCAGTGTATCTCTTCCACCTTTGGGCTGATGGATTTTCAAATCCCCTTCCTAGGGCAGTATGGCGCTTGCTCCACCATGGCCCAGACGCTGCTTATGGCCACCATCCTGGTGGAAAGCGGGGCGGCGGACAAAGCTCTGGCCGTGACCAGCTCCCATTTCTGCTCGGCGGAACGGCAATTCCGGCTGCCTTTGGAGTACGGGGGCCAGCGCTCCCCCACCGCTCAATGGACTGCCACCGCAGCAGGCTGCGCTCTGGTGGGAATCGGCGGTCCTGTGGAAATCCGCCGGGGACTGGCCGGGAGAATCCAGGACCTGGGGGTAAAGGATCCAGCCAACATGGGCGCCGCTATGGCTCCTGCCGCAGCATCCAGTATTTTTACCTTTCTGGAAGACACCCACACCCGGCCCGAAGATTACGATGGGATTTTCACAGGGGATTTGGGGTCGGTAGGCTCCCAGCTGCTCTATGAATGCATGGACGACAACGGCGTGGATTTGCGGCCTGTGCATCAGGATTGCGGCCTGCTCCTGTATGACCGGGAGCGGCAAGACGTCCATGCCGGAGGCTCTGGGTGCGGTTGTTCTGCCGGAGTGCTCTGCGGCCACCTATTGCGGTTGATGGAAAAAAAGGAACTGCGAAATATCCTGTTCTGCGCCACCGGTGCCCTGATGTCCCCCACCTCTCAGCAGCAGGGACTGGCCATTCCCGGCGTGTGCCATATTGTCCAGCTGGTAGTCCGGTAACCATGGGAAATTTGTCCCCTGGCTTCCAAACGAAAAGAGCCCCTGTCCTTGTGAGACGGGGGCTCTTTTTCCATTTCAAAAGCTGTGTTTCCAAAGGTCAGGAGAATTTTTCCATAGGAGAAATATCCACACCCTGGGTGTGGGATTTGAAAAATGCCAGCAGTTTTTTCCCGATCACTTCTACACCGCCGGACACATCGCTTTCCAGGTTGATGGGCAAAATGGGGTCATGGACGGAAAGCCGCATCAGGAACCAGCCCTGGCCTTCTCCCTTGGGGAAAGACACCCGAATGCCTTCCCGGTTGTCCGGAGCAATGGCCCAGCCCTGCTCCTTGGCGTACTCTTCCAGGGAGCGAATCAACGCCTCGCCTCGGGAACGGAATTCCGGGTCGGTAATGGGCAGGCGCACCTCATCGGCTTCCACCGGTTCCCGCAAGGGGGCCAGCAGGTCTTCCAGCTCCTTCCCCTCTTTCCGCAAGGACGCCATTTTGATCAGGATCTTCGTCACCAAGTAAGCGCCGTCGTCCAGGAAGTGGTTTTCCCGCATGGCCGCATGGCCGCTGGTCTCAATGGCCAAGGGGCAGTTGATCCCTTCTGCATTCAGCCGCAGGGCTTCGTTGATCACATTCTTATATCCCCGCTTGAACCGGTGGTGTTTGCCGCCCAGCGTATTTTCAATATACTCCTTCAGCCCGTCAGAGGTGATGGAGTCCGTAACCACTGTGCCACCAGGGTTGTCCTCTAAGGCGATGGCCGACGCCAGCGCCACCAGGCGGTTCCGGTTAATCTCTTCCCCACGGCTGTCCACCGCCGCGCCACGATCCACGTCCGTGTCAAAGATCACTCCCAGGTCCGCCTTGGACTCCTTCACTGCCCGGCAGATAAAGGACATGGCCGTTTCGTTTTCCGGATTGGGAATGTGGTTGGGGAACATTCCGTCAGGCTCCAAAAACTGGCTGCCGGTTATGTCCGCGCCCAAAGGCGCCAGCACTTCCGTGGCGTAGAATCCGCCTGCGCCGTTGCCGGCGTCTACCACAATGTGGAACCCTTTCAACGGGTGCTGATAGTCCGGGGCGTCCACACCCTTCTGAATGGTTTCCCGCAGCCGCTTGGCGTAATCCTTCATGTATCCGCAAGCTTCCCGGGTGCCGGGAGTCTCCTGGGCAGGGCAGTCCCCCTGCTGGGCAAGCTGCAAAATCTCCGTGATGTCCGGAGCGTCCAAGCCCCCCTGGGGAGTGAAGAATTTCAGCCCGTTCCGGTGATAGGGGTGATGGCTGGCCGTGATCTGCACCGAGCAGTCACAAGGAAGATCCAACGTCGCCCAAAACATGGAAGGAGTGGAAGCCAGCCCGCAATCCAGCACATGCACACCATATTTTAGGAACACCCGCTGCAAAGCCCCGCTGATCCGATCCGCGGAAATCCGGGAATCATGGCCCACAGCAACCCGCAGCCCTGCAGGCTCCTTCCCCAGATGATTCTCCACCCACTTGAGAAACGCTGCAGCAATGGTTTCCACAACCTGGTCCGTAAGGGTGACCGGTTCCCCCGCCACTCCGTCTACCGCCACGCCCCGGATATCCGTGCCGCTTTTTAATTTCAGATAGTCCATAACCAACGCCCCTTTCATGATCTGCCCCCATTGTATCAAACTTTCCCACAACATGCAACCAGCTTGCCCGGGCGTCTCTTTTCCACCCCGTTTCATGGAACTCCCCAGCACAGAAACCGCCTTTCGCCAGGAAGGGTTTCCGTTCCCCAAAAAGCTCCGGTCCCAGGCGGCGGCAGACCGGTACTGGTTGCATCTTTAGGGAAAGTGTGCTATGATGGCAACGGAACAATCAAGCAAGGGAGGAATGACCATGTCACCTAAGATGGTAGAATTGCACGACATTGATGTGCCCGCTTTTTTGAAGGTGCTGGACAGCTGCGAGGGCGAAGTGTATCTCATGACTCGGGACGGCGATCGGCTGAACCTCAAGAGTAAGCTTTGCCAACTGGTAGGCCTTACCGCGCTGATCGAAGGAGGCAAAATCGCCGAGGCTTTCGTCATGTGCGAGAAGGAATCAGATGAATCTAAATTGTTCCGGTTCAACCTGTATAAAACCCCCGAAGAGAGCGGGGAATAAGCCGGTAAATCCCCGGTAAGAAAGGAAACAGTGCGATGCTGACGGAAAAGAAAAAGGAATTTATTGAATTTATGCTTTCGGCCCAAGTGCTCCGTTTTGGCCATTTCGTTACGAAGAGCGGCCGGAATACCCAGTACTTCGTGAACACCGGCAACTACAAGACCGGCGCGCAGCTTTCCCGGCTGGGCAGCTACTATGCCAGCCTGGTAAAAGAGACTGTGGGCAGCGAATTTGAGGCCATGTTTGGTCCGGCCTACAAAGGAATCCCCCTGGCTACCGCCTGTTCCATAGCCCTGTACCGGGATTTCAACATTGACCGGCCCTATTTCTTCAACCGGAAAGAAGTGAAAGACCACGGCGAAGGCGGCGGCACGGTGGGGTACCAGCCCCAGGACGGCGACCGGATCATCATCATCGAGGACGTGATCACCGCTGGCACCGCCGTACGGGAAACCATGCCCATTCTGAAGGCCTGCGCCGACGTACAGGTTCCCCATATGTTCATCAGCGTGGACCGGTGCGAAGTGGGTCACACCCCCGGAAAAACCGCCATCATGGAAGTGGAAGAGGAGTTCGGCGTGAAAGTCCACCCCATTGTCACTGTGGTGGATATTCACGAGTACCTGAAACACAACGGCACCGATCCCGAACTGATCAAAGCCATGGAAAGCTACATGGAACAATACTGCGTCCTGTAACCCAGAGACAGCAGAAACAGAAAGGCTCCCGGAAAACCGGGAGCCTTTTTCATATGCTGTTCCCCTTCCGGGCAACCCTTTACCGCCCGTGACGGGTACGGCCGTTTTTCTTCTTTCGCCCCATTTTCAGCGGGTAAACCGGGCTTTGGGAATTGGCGATCACATGGTCTACCAAATGCACCAGCGTCAGCATCATCACAATGGCGAACAGCAGCATGGGTGCCAGCGCCATCAGCATGGGCAGCGTAAAGGTGCTCAGGGCAAAGAAATCACTGAGGAACAGGGATGCCCCCACGAATCCGGCCAACAGCACCCCGAACAGGGCGCCACGCAGACCGTTGAAAGGCGTGCTCACTTTGAACAGCATGATAAAACCGGTCATACTGGTCAGCACTACCGCCAAAGTGGACATGTCCTGGTTGGAAAGCCCCAGAGGCCCGCTGAGAGCACACAGCAACACAATGTTTGCCGCCATGGTCACAGCCGCCGGAATGCTCTGACGGATCACGTTTAAAATAAACTTTCCCCGGAGCCGTTCTTTATTGGGCTCCAACGCCAGGATAAAGGAAGGCGTTCCAATGGTCAGGGTGCTGATCAACGTTTGCTGCACCGGCTGGAAGGGATAGGTGTAGTTGATGAAAATAAACAGCACGGCGATCAAGGCGGAAAAAATGGTCTTGGACAAAAACAGGGCGCTGGACCGCTGCAAGTTGTTGATGGACCGGCGTCCTTCCTGCACCACCAAAGGCATGGAAGCAAAATTGGAATCCAGCAGCACCAAGCTGGAAACGGTGCGGGCCGCATCGCTGCCCGAAGCCATGGCAATGGAGCAATCCGCTTCCTTCAAGGCCAGCACATCGTTGACGCCGTCGCCGGTCATGGCCACGGTATGCCCCTGGGCCTTCAAGGCTTTGACGAAACTCAGCTTCTGCTGGGGGGTGACCCGGCCAAACACCGCGTACTCGTTTACCGCCTGGCGAATGTCTTCTTCTGTGTGGAGCGTGGTGGCGTCCACGTATTTATCCGCGTTCTCCAACCCCGCTTTCCGGGCGATATTGGCCACCGTCACCGCATTGTCCCCGGAAATCACCTTCAGGTCCACCCCCTGGTCGGCGAAATACCGGAGAGTCCGTGGGGCTTCCCGCCGGATCTTGTCGCCGAGAAGCACCAATCCCAGCAGCCGCAGCTCTCCGGGAAGCTCCTGGCCTTCAAAATCTTCCTGGCTGTGAACCAGCAGCAGCACACGCTGCCCTTTCTGGGAATAGGATTCCACCTGCTGGCGAATGGTCTCGAACCCTTCCCCCAGGATAAATTCCCCGGCGCCCATAATGTACGCGCCCTGCCCCGGGAAAAAGGCCCCACTCCACTTCCGGGCGGAAGAAAAAGGCACCAGAGTGGAAGCCCGCCAGGGACTGGGATCCGGCAGCCGGTCCTGAATGGCCTGGAAAGTGGGATTGCTGTCGCTCAGGTTGGATACCAGGGCCGTGAGGGGCACCGTCATCTCCTGCTCGGTAACACCCTCGAAGGGCACGAACTCGTCCACCTGCATGGTGCCCTCGGTGATGGTACCGGTTTTATCCAGGCAAAGGGCATCTACCCGGGCCAGGGTTTCCACACAGTACAGGTCCCGCACCAGGGTCTTCCGGGCGGAAAGCTTCACCACGCTGACGGCGAAACACACGCTGATCAACAGCACCAAACCCTCGGGGATCATGCCCACCATGGCGGCGGTGGTGCTGACCACCGAAGTCTGAAGGTCGTCGCCCAGGACGAAGAACTGCTTCCAAAACAGCAAAGCGCCGATGGGAAGGATTCCAAAGCCCACCACTTTCACAATCCGGTCGATGGAGTCCATGATTTCCGAATTCCGCTTTTTGATGTACTTGGCGTCCCCGGTGATTTTGGTGGCGTAGTTGTCAGCGCCCACATGCTCCACCTGGGCCTGGCAATTCCCGCTGACCACAAAGCTACCGGACAGCAGGCTGTCTCCGGGACGTTTGAGAATGGGATCCGATTCCCCGGTGATCAGGGATTCGTTGACCTCGCATTCCCCGGCCACCACAATGGCGTCGGAACAGATCTGATTGCCGGAAGCCAGCAGCAAAAGATCGTCCAGCACTACCTGCTCCACAGGGATGGAGTGCTTTTGTCCTCCCCGCAGAACCTCTGCTTTCGGCGCGGAGACAATGGACAGCTTATCCAACGTGCGCTTTGCCCGGATACTCTGGAAGGAGCCGATCAGGATATTGGCCAGGATCACGCCCAGGAACACGGCGCTGCGGAAGGAACCTACCAGGATCACTGCGGCAGCCAATGCGAAGTTGAGAATGTTGAAGAAGGTGAATACATTTTCCCGAATGATCTGGGCTTCTGTTTTGGTTTTGATGCCGGTGGTCCCATTGTGTAAACCCTGGCGGATCCGCTGTTGGACCTGGTCCTGGGAAAGGCCAGTTTGGGGGGCCGGGTGAAAACGTTCCACCGTTTGACGCCGGGAAGACGAACTGGCGGAACGACGTGTGTCGCGGTTATTGCTGCGGGGCAAAAGCACTCCCTCCTATGCGGCAAAATTCATTACCCAAAGTATACACCAAGAAGGCAGTGTTTCCAAGCCGCGAAAGGCCGGATTTTTGGAAAATTTCCGCTTTTCACCAATTTCGGGCCTTCCAGTCCCCAAAGCCTTGCCCAATTATAGACAAAAGCCACAAGCCAAAACCCAAAAAAGCGGGAGAAATCCAGATTTTTCGCGGATTCCCGGAATTTGACAGAAACGCCGAAAAAGAATATAATGCAGACAAGCTAGATTTTACAGATAATTCTTTAGGCTAAGTATAGAAAGGAAGTTTCACAGATGGCTGGTAAAAAGACAGCGCAATTCATGATCGTTAACCGCAGAAGCGGGAAAGCTTTGCAGGCTACTGGCCTGGATAACGGCCTGGTAGTGGAGCAGGCTGAGCCTGTGAAAACCGACGCCCAGATCTGGACCTCGGTGGAAACAGAAAACGGCGTAAAGCTTTTCAACAAAGCTTCCGGCAAAGTGTTGGACGTGATGGCCAACGGCACCGCCAACGGCACCTGGGCCCAAACCTGGGAAGACGTGGACGGGGAAAGCCAGCTGTGGAAGCTGGAAAACGTGACCAGTACTTACAAGAAGATTATCAATGTTATGGCCGGAAAAGCTCTGGACATTGTGGACATGAGCGATGAGGACGGCGCTCCCGCCCAGATTTGGGAAGATGTGGACGGCGAAGGCCAGCAGTGGAAATTTGTTTCCGCCGCTCCCAAGGCAGCCACCAAAACCGTGCGCAAGCCCTCCGCCAAGAAAGCGGACTCCAAGACGGAACCCACAAC
>DXXH01000041.1:0-7942 GCA_019416395.1 Clostridiales bacterium | reverse complement strand
AAGAAGGCAGAGGACGCCGAGGGTGAGGAGGCCACTGAGGAAAAGCCTGCCAAGCGGTCTTCCCGTTCCACCAAGGCCCAGTCCAAAAAGGCTGCCGCCCCTGTCGAGGAGAAAACCCCTGCTGTGACTGCCCTGAAGGCCGAACCCGCGAAAACCATGAAAAAGCAGGAAGAGTCTCCCAAGGCCATGAAGAAACAGGAGCAGGCTCCCAAGGCTTTAAAAACCCAGGAAGAGACGACAAAAGCGCTGAAAAAGCAGGAAGAATCTTCCAAAGCCTTAAAAACCCAGGAAGAATCCCCTAAGACTCTGACCAAAGCCACCCCCGCAGGGGAAAAGGATTCCAAGAAATAAACATTCCCGAGGACTGCCGGAAAGGCCAGTCCTCTTTTTTTGCCTAAGAGGGATTTTCCCCATTTACAAAAAAGGCAAAAACGGGTATGATTAAAAAGAGCAATTTTTATTGGAAAGGCGGTTTCGGACATGGCAGATATTGTATCCATGGGCGAACTTTTAATCGATTTCACCCCGGTAGGGGAAACGGAAGACGGGCGTTTGCTGTTCGCCCGCAATCCTGGCGGCGCACCGGCCAACGTGGCGGTACAGGCTCACCGGGCCGGAGTAAGCGCCGGTTTCTTAGGCCGGGTAGGCAAGGATATGTTTGGAGATTTTCTGGTGGACACACTGAAGGACTGCGGCGTGGATATCCAGGGTCTGAGCCAGGATCCGGACTATGCCACCACGCTGGCATTTGTACAGCTCAGCCCGGAAGGGGATCGGGATTTCAGCTTTTACCGCAATCCCGGTGCAGATACCCGGCTGACCTATGAGGACACAGATCTTTCCCTGATTGACCAGTGCAAGCTGCTGTGTTTCGGCTCCCTGCTGATGACGGCGGAGCCTTCCCGGTCAGCTGTGACCCGGCTGGTGGATTATGCCCGCTCCCAGGGGAAAATCACCGCGTATGACCCCAACTGGCGTCCCCCCCTGTGGAAGGGCCGGGAAGACGAAGGTGTTGCCCAGATGAAGAGCCTGGTTTCCAAGGCGGACATCATGAAGATCTCCGGCGAGGAGCTGGAACTTCTCACCGGGAAAGAGTCCATTGAGGAAGGCGCCTGGGCCCTGCTGGAACAGGGAGTGTCCCTGGTGGTTGTAACTCTGGGGGCCCGTGGGTGCAAGGCCTTTGCTCCCGGGATCACCGTGGAGAAAGAAACCTACGATACCCAGGTGAAGGATACCACCGGCTCCGGGGACAGCTTCTTCGGGGCTCTGCTGGCGAAAATCGTGCAGTCCGGGAAAAAGCCTTCCCAGTTCTCCCCTGAGGAACTGGCGGAGTTCTTGGATTTCGCCAACGCTGCCGGTTCTACCTGCGCCACCAAAACCGGCGCAATTCCCGCCCTGCCTGATGTAGAGGCCATTGAACAGTGCCGGAAGACCGTTCCGCTGCTGCGTCTGTAACATAAGAGCGAGGAAGTCCCAACCACCCCAAGGGAAGGTTGGGACTTTTTGCTGTAGCGTACCGCTTTTGAACGATTTAATCCGGGGGAAACCCGATCTTTTCCCCGTTCCCCATTACCTGGAAACTTTGAGGAGATGATTTCTATGGCAGTTTATTCCGGTGAGCAACTGCTCCCTTTGATTCAACCCCACGGCCGCACCTGGTTTGACCAGCAGTCCCAAGGGATCTGGTTCAACTGGACCTGTTCCGGCTTCACGGTCACCTTTACAGGCAAAACTTTGCGGGCTAAAATCCTGGCCTTTGGGGACGTGATCCCCATTCCGGGCGGTGAACCCACCGTGGATTATCCCTGTATCGGGCTGGTGGGTGAAGACGGGGAAACCCTGACGAAACGGCTGAAATGCATGGGGGGACCTTCCTGGTATGATCTTTTCAGCGGCGAGGAAAGCACCCATACGGTGCGCATCGTGAAACTCTCCGAAAATGCCCGGGGCAAGGCAGCCTTGCTGGCCCTGGAAATCGACGGAGAACTTGTACAGGTGCAGGCTCCCAAGGGACAGCTCTCCATCGAATTTGTGGGGGATTCTATCACCTGCGGCTTTGGCAACGAGGCCCCCGGCCGGGATTCCCTGTTCAAAACCCACGAGGAAAACGGCTGGGACACCTATGGGGCTGTAGCCGGACGGGAATTGAACGCGGAATTCAACATGGTCAGCGTATCGGGCATTGCCGCTTCCACGCCCAAAACCTCACCTATTCTCATGCGCCAGATGGACCAGGTGTACGAATTCACCGACGTGTACTGTTTTGAACGGTTGGAGAAACCTCTGGAAACCTGGGATTTCGCCCATCACCCCAAGGATATTGTGGTGATCAATCTGGGTACAAACGACGCGAGCCCCATTCGCTCTTACACCGACCTGGCCACCGCCGACCAGGAAGAGCGTTCTTTTTCCCAGGGGTATCGGGAACTTGTGGAAAAAGTCCGTGAGCTCAACGGCCTGGACACCTGGATTCTCTGCGTGCTGGGACCCATGGATCACTACCTGTACGACGCCATTGAAAAAACAGTGGAGACTTACCGCCAAGAATCGGGAGATCCAAAGATCCGCTGCTTCAAACTCATCGGCATCAACCTGATGACAGAAGGCATCGGAGCGGCCTCTCACCCCTCTTCCAAAACCCACCTGCGGGTAGGAAAGGAACTGGCCGCCCGCATTCGATCCATACTCCATTGACCGGTGATTTTCACCACAGCTGGGAATACTTCTCATGAGCAGAGAGCTTGCCATCGCCGGCAGGCTCTCTGCCTTTTGATTTTTATCCGTCGTTTGGAAACTCTGCGCAGCCTTGTCCCCTTCTCACCACCGGGGAAAGCATGCTGTTTCGTATACTATTATATATGTGTATCTCTATCAATTCAGTTCTATGAAAATTAAGACGCAAGAATCAAATTATTTTTCACCTCTTTAAATATCCCTATGAATTTTGAGAAAAACCTTCCTGCCCCACACATCTGGGGGGATTTCCCTGTTCCAAAAAATCCAGCATCACGGAAAAGCTACCAAAAGGCGCAAATGTCAAGAGTAAATGCGAAAAAAATATAAAAAATTTTATTTCGGGGCGGTGACAAGGGCGGCAAGGTAGGCTTGAAACAGAATTTCGGAGGTCTGCCAGCCTAAAATCTCCCGCGGGGAGTTGTTCACCCACGCTTCCGCTTTCGCCACCTCTGCGTCTGATACCTTGCCGAAATCTGTTCCTTTCGGGAAGCGTCGCCGAATCATTTTGTTTTGGCACTCATTAGAACCGCGTTCAAAAGATGAATACGGGTGGCAAAAATAAACCTTTGTCCGCTTCTTCCCCTTACGCAATGCGGACCGCTCCAGCCGCTCCACGTCGGAAAACTCTTTTCCGTTGTCAAACGTGATCGTCTTGAACAGCTTTGCGAACAGGTCGGCCCCGAATTTCCGTTCTATGCGGTCAAGGGCTTTAATCACGCTTTCCGCGGTCCTGTCCTTTATCCGCATGATAATTTCCCGGCGGGTCAATCGCTCTGTCAGCACAAGCAGGGCTTTTGACCCGTCTTTTTTGCTGTAAACGGTGTCGCCCTCCCAATGCCCGAACGTGTTTCGGTCGTCTACTTCCGGCGGTCGGCGGTCTATGCTGTCCCCCGCCGCGGCGCTCTTCGCTTCCCGCACCTTTCTATATTTCCGCTTCCGTTTCGGCTTTTCCGGCAAGTCTGCATTCGTCAGGGTCAGGAAAACGCCCTTTTCTATGTAGCTGTATAAGGTGCTTACGCAAATCGACGTTTTGAACGTCCGGCCCTCCAGCTTGATGTCAGCAAGGGCGGCGGCGGGTGAACGCGGGTTGTCCTTATCCAGCATTTTGGCTTCGAGGTATTCCACAAGTTCAAAGTCTTTCCCGATTTTCAGCGCCGGACCCTTTGCCGAAAGGTTTTCCCGGTATCTCTTTTCGGCTTCGTCGGGGTTGTATTTGTCAACCTCTTCAAGATCGGTCGTAAGCTGTACCATGCGGGCGCGCTTGATCTCCCGGTATATCGTGCTTACGTGTACGTGTATTTCGTCCGCGATTTCCTGCGGCTTATGCCCCGTATTCAACAAAGCTTCGATTTTGTAGCGGTCGCGCTTTTGAAGATGACTGAACTTGTGTCCCATGTTATAACCTCCGTTAGTAAATAAGCCCGCCCGTTCCGTAAGGTCTGGGCGGGCTTTAACCGTTATTCTCCCGCGGGGTCCCCGCAATGATATTATAACGGCTTTGCTATACTAACGCAAGTATAAACTTTTATTCTTCCTGTTCGGTCAGCCATTCCATAGACACGCCCAGCACCTTTGCAAGAACGGCAAGTTCGTAATCGGTGACGAACCGGGTTCCGATTTCGATTCTTGAAACGCTGTCCCGCTCCATTGTCACGCCCGCCACCTGTAATCTTGCCGCAAGGTCGGCTTGCGTAATGTTCTTCCGGGCGCGCGCTTCTTTCACCCTGTTTCCGCATAGATTCTTCCGGCCTTTATAGTCGTATATTTTCACGTTGATTCCTCCGCCCTGTGTTAAAGTTCAGCTTCATTCTTGACTTTAACACGCCACCGGCGCATAATTGTGTTAAAGGTCAGAACGCCAGCGTTTTCAGGCGGTCCGGCCCTCAAAAAAACACAAGCCCCCGGCGGGCCGGGCGGCGGAATGGAGGATTCCACATGAAAAAAATTGTTGCTCTTGCGCTTGCGGCGGTCCTGTCCCTCTCTCTTGCGGGTTGCGGTGACGTGCTGGTTGACCTCGACACGCCAAAATCGGAGGAATTGACGGCGCAATATGACTTTTACCCGGATTCTATGAACACGATTCGGGCCGAAATGCAGATCACCCCCGAACAGGCCGATGAAGTTTTCATTGCGCTTGTTTCTTGCGGTCTTGACGGGAAGATCAGCACCGTTTCCGAAAGCGGCGGGGCCTATAAAGTCCGCTGGGGTGCAATCTCCCTTGAAGTCACCATGAACGACGACGGCACGGTTGCGGAAATCGGCGACGGGAAAGACGTTCTTTACCCGGAATATAAGCAATATAATTTCCTGCTTGATTGCGACGTGAAAACGGAGGACGTGAAAAGCGGGTCCGGCGACGTGATCGGTCAGCGTGCATATATCAGCGTTCTAAAGTCCCAGCTTTCGGACCTCACCGCGGAAAACTTCGCGGAATTTGCCGAAACCGCCGTAAAAGATAGCGGCTATAACTATTTTACGATCAAGTGTGACGACGGGACCGGGATTGTTTTTGACGGCTCCGACGTGACGGTTCCCGTTTATGGGACCCTCGACGACGACGGGCGCGTTGCTGATACTGCCGGATTCATCAAGCAGGGCGCGGACGGCGCTTACACATACGAACAGGCCGAATAACTCCCATGAACAGCAGAACGGCGGGCATTGCGCCCGCCGTTCTTTTATGCCCTGCTTTCCGGCGCGGCCCCCGCCGCCCGGTCAAGCGTCTTTTCAATCCATTCGTTCAATGACATTCCCGCCGCTTTCGCCGCGGCAACATAGGTTTCTTTCTTGCCCTTGTGTACCATAGGATAAAGCCGATCATAGCTTTTTTCATTGTACTTTCGTTTCGCGTCCGTCGCGGCCTGTCCGCGGGGCGTTTCAAACTTTCCAGCCATCTTCACGCTCCCCCTTTCTGCGTCCATTATAGCACGCCGCAAATACTAACGCAAGTATAAAATTCTGCATAATCTCACGTTAGTATATTTGTGCAATATTTCCCCTTGACTTTATACTAACGTTAGTATATAATAATAGACAGAAAGAGGGAAGCACAAGCCGCCCGGTTGCCGGGGCGTAAAGTTCGGCAACGGCCAACCTTACGGGCCGACACGAAAAGGGGGCCGACACGGTACCCCCAGCCGCTCCGCAATGTCCGCCGCCCGCTCTCCGCGTTCGTATGCGGCGGCAAGTGTTCTGCGGTCCTGAAATGTTATGTATTTGTATCGCCGCACAAGTTTTCACCCCCGATCTATTGCTTTTTCCTCTGTCCTGTGGTATAAAAAAATAAATGCGGAAGAACGGTTGCACCCGATTTTCGGGGTGCTTTGTTCTTTCGCATTTAATAATACAAGCCGCGAAAGCTACCAAAAGGCAAAAAAATGCTTTTGTTTCCCTATGCCCTGTGCTATACTGATATGTTCCCTTTGGAACGTGGATTGTGCTTTTTGATGAAAGGAGTTTTTATATGGAACACAAAATCCCAACCCGAAACGAAGTAGATCCCCAGTATACCTGGGACACCACCGACCTGTTTCCCAGCGATCAAGCATGGGAAGCGGAAATCCCCAAGCTGCAAGAAATCCTGCAAAAGATGAAAAGCTACCAGGGCAAGCTGGGAGAAAAGGGGGAAAACCTGCTGGAATTCCTTCAGCTGGACGATGAATTCACGAAGATCGCTGACCCCTTTGCAGGTTACGCCATGTACAAAAAAGACGAGGATACCCGCAACCCGGTCTACCAGAAAATGAGCGGCCAAATGCAGAACCTGATGCTGGAAGCCCAAGAAACCACCGCCTTTTTCACTCCGGAAGTCATGGAGATCTCCGATGAGGATCTGGAAGCTTTCTATAAAGCCGTTCCCCAGCTGGAACATTACCGCCTGGTGCTGGACCGGATCCGCCGGAAGAGAAACCACACCCTCTCCCAAGCGGAAGAAGCCCTGTTGGCGGCAGCCGGAAAACTGGGCCAGACCCCCAGCGAAACCTACAACTTTTTAAACGACGCCGATCTGACCTTCCCCGATGCCGTAGACGAAAAGGGCGGGAAACACCCTGTGACCCACGGTACTTTTATCCCTCTGATGCAGGATCCCGACCGGAGCTTGCGGAAATCGGCCTTTGAATCCTTGTACGGTTCTTACCGGAATTTCCAGAACACCTTTGCTTCCTCTTTGGAAGGCCAGATGAAACAGCTGCAATTTTTCGCCAATGCCCGAAAGTATCCTTCCGCTCTGCATGCGGCTCTGGACCAGACCGAGGTGCCCGTGGAGATCTACCACAACCTGATTGCTGCCGTGCGGAAGAATTTCCCCGCCATGCATCGGTATATCCGGCTGCGGAAAAAGCTGCTGGGCGTGGACAAGCTCCACTACTACGACATCTACGCCTCTATTGTGGCAGATCAGGATCAGGTGATCCCCTTTGACCAGGCTAAAGAAACAGCGTTGGAAGCCTTGGCCCCTCTGGGAGAAGAATATTTGGGCATTTTGCGGGAAGGCTTTGAAAACCGCTGGATCGACGTATACGAGAACCAGGGAAAACGCTCCGGCGCCTATTCTTCTGGCGTCTATGGAAACCACCCCTTTGTGCTGCTGAATTACACCGACACCTTAAACGATCTGTTCACCCTGGTGCACGAAATGGGCCACGCGCTCCATTCCTATCTCTCGTCCCGGGAGCAGTCCGTCACCTACGCCTATTATAAGATCTTCGTAGCGGAAGTGGCCTCTACCTGCAACGAGTCTCTGCTGATGCAGTATTTGCTGGGCAAAACCCAGGAACCCAAACAGCGTGCCTACCTGATCAACTATTTCCTGGAGCAGTTCCGCACCACCCTGTACCGCCAGACCATGTTCGCTGAGTTTGAGCTTTGGTGCAGCGAGGAAACCCGCAAGGGCAATCCCCTGACCGCCCAAGCTCTCTGCCAGAAATATGGAGAACTGAACCGGGAATACTATGGGGAAGAGATCGAGCCCGATCCGGAAATCGCCTTGGAATGGGCCAGAATCCCCCATTTCTATATGAATTTCTACGTCTACCAATACGCCACCGGCTTCTCCGCCGCCATCGCCCTTTCCCAGCGCATTTTGCGGGAAGGCGCTCCCGCTGTGAAAGATTATCTCCACTTCCTCAGCGGCGGCTGCTCCACCGACCCTGTTTCCCTGCTGAAAGGCGCCGGCGTGGACATGAGCACACCCACTCCTGTGGAC
>DXXH01000040.1 GCA_019416395.1 Clostridiales bacterium | reverse complement strand
ATACCATATATAATAGTGGCATCAACGATTATACATAAACAAACATAAATTCAAGAAAAAATAAAATATTATTGTAAAAAGAGTTGCAAATGTGATTTTAGTGTGTTACAATGACCATAGCGAAAGAAAAAGAAAGCAAAAATAATATAAAATTGCTTTCAAATCATTCTTGACGCGCCTCTGAGAGGGCGAGATCTCTCGGAAACTTGGTTCGCGTTTTTCGGTTTATCTCTGCTTCGCCGAAAATGCAGCGGCCCCTACAAAACTTTTAGGAGGACGAAACGTATGAAGACCCGCTCCAAAATTATCGCGCTTCTGCTGGCGGTTGCGCTCGTTTTGAGCACGGCGGCCTGTAACGGCGGCAACAAAAGCAGCGAAAGCAGCGGAACCAGCTCTGCGTCTGCTGGTCAAGAATCTTCCGCCACTACCTCTGAGACCGCCTCAGGGGAAGAGGACGGCCCGCTGACTCCCTATGAGGAACCGGTTACCATCACCGTTGGCGTGCAGGCTTCGGCAGTGCAGCAAT
Source organism: Clostridiales bacterium (assembly GCA_019416395.1). Classification (GTDB taxonomy): domain Bacteria; phylum Bacillota; class Clostridia; order Oscillospirales; family Acutalibacteraceae; genus Acutalibacter. The sequence continues at coordinate 20,933 of DXXH01000040.1, read as the reverse complement.
TCATCGATGGTGACACCTGGGAAGACAATGTTTGGACACGTAAGATCAAGGACGAACTGAATATTGACATTAAAGTGGCTTTTTCCGCGGATACTAGCACGGACGCCTACCGGAATAAGGTCAACGCCCTGATGGCTTCTGGCGATCTGCCCGACGTGTTCCGCTGGGGCGACCACACCTTCTTCAAGCAGGCTTATCAGGCTGGCTATTTGGCCGACATCACCGACGTGTTGGACCAGTACGCCACTGACGCCGTCAAGGAGTATCAGACCAAATTCCCTGGCGGTTTTGAGGGCGCTACCATTGATGGCAGATTGTATGCCTATCCCTACATGACCGATAACTTCCACCAGGCCATCAACCTGTGGATTCGGGACGACTGGCTGGAGAACACCAACAGCGAGCCTCCCACCACCATCGAGGAAATGATCGAACTGGCCCGGAAGTTTACCTTTGAAGATCCCGATGGCAACGGTGTGGACGATACATACGGTTTCGGTCTGGCCGGCGATGTGCTGCAGAACAACTATGGCACTTTGATGGGCTTGTTTGCCGCCTATGGCGTACCCGGATTCACCAGCACTGACGGTTTCTATCGTGGGGAAGACGGGAAGGTTACCTTCGCGTGGATTCAGCCCGAGTGTAAGGAAGCTTTGACAGTTGCCAACCAGATGTATCAGGAAGGCTTGATCGATCCGGAATTTGTGGTGAAGGACGTGTCCAACATGGAGACGGACGTTACTTCCGGTAAGATCGGCATGATGTATCACGCATGCTGGGGCACATGGCACCCCTTCAACCTGAGCTATCAGAATGACGGTGTGATCACTCGTCCCTATAAGATCCCCGAGGCAGAGGGTCATGAAATCCGTCTGGGAATCCAGTCCAACCAGACTGGCGACTTGTTCATGATCAACTCCAAGTGCGAGCATCCCGAAGCTCTGGTAAAGATTCTGAACCTGTATGAAAAGACCGCGATCAGCGGTACTTCCGAGGAGTTCCAGACCTACTGGGCCAACGAACAGTATCGTTTCTGCCCCATCTTTATCGGTATTCCCACCGAGCTGTACGCATCTGAACTGCTGCCCGCTTTGGAAGAGGGTTCTTCTGACGGTCTGGCAGGCCAGGCTCTGGAGTATTACAACTATGTGGTAGGCTTTGAAGATGGCAGCTTGGCCAACGACACCAACGCTTATGGCACTTGGGGTCAGATGAGTGAGAATGGTTCCATGGCTATTGACTTGGCACATCAGGCAGCGGGAGAAGAAGTAGAAAGCCTGATGGGCAGCGAGATCCCGGATATCTGGGTACAGAACTCTTCCGTGCTGGGCGATATGGTTCTGCAAGCCTTCACGGACATCATCACTGGTGCTCAGCCTGTGGATTACTTTGATGAGTTTGTCACCAATTGGCTCAACGCTGGCGGCCAGGAGACTTTGGACGCTATGGAAGAGCTTTATCCGGCTGAGTAAGTAAAAAGTTCCATTAAAAGATTGATTTAGAAGCGGAGTCACACAAATGAGCCTGAGGCGGTCGGCGCTTCAGGCTCATTGAGAAGCAAGGTTTCAGGCGCTCTGGCGGAATATTTCTGGAAGCCAGGGCGCTTTCCTTGCCAACATTCTGTGAAATACTTTTGAGGTGGTGAATGAAAGTGAAGAGCAAGGCCGCGAAAAAGAGCACCAAAAATAGAGACCGCTTTCTGCGGGAGCTTCCCTTGTACATCATGCTTTTGCCCGCAGTGATCCTGGTTTTGATCTATTCCTATGGATCCATGGTGGGCACAGTAATCGCTTTTCAGAATTTTAGCCCGGCAAACGGCCTGTTTGGTTCGGAATGGGTTGGGTTTAAAAATTTCCAAAACTTGTTCTCCATGCCCAATATCTGGCCGGTAATCCGCAATACCGTTTTGATTGCTCTGGCAAAGATGATCGGCGGTGTGGTGGTTCCCGTTACCTTTGCATTGTTGCTGAATGAGATTCCCCGGTCTTCCGTCAAACGGATTTACCAGACCCTGGTCTATATGCCCAACTTCCTTTCCTGGGTTATCCTGGCCGGTATTTTTGTGGACATTCTTTCCCCCAGCAGTGGCGTGGTCAGCCAGATTTTAGGGGTGTTCGGAATCAAGTGCCCCTTCTTCCTGGGAGACGCCAAATGGTTCCCGGGAACCATGGTGGTAACGGATATCTGGAAGGGCTTCGGTTTTGGATCGGTTATCTATCTGGCCGCCCTGACGGGCGTGGATCCTGCCCTGTACGAATCGGCCGCCATTGATGGCGCTGGACGTCTGCGCCAGACCTGGCATATCACCCTGCCTGGTATTTTGAGCACGATTGTGCTGATGACCGTGTTGAGCATGGCCAATATTTTGAACGGTGGCTTTGACCAGATCTACAACATGTACAGCCCCGCCGTGTATTCTACCGGCGATATTTTGGATACGTTCGTGTTTCGGCTGGGCATTGAAAACGCCCAGTATGCTCTGTCTACCGCGGCAGGCTTGTTTAAATCAGCGGTGTCCTTTGTGTTTATCGTGGCTTCCTATTGGCTGGCAGACCGTTTTGCCGGATACCGGATCTTTTAAGAAGGGAGGAAAAAGTTATGGTAAAGAAGCCTTCTGTATCCAGAATTGTCTTTATGGTGTTCAATTTCGCCATACTTACGATTATGGCTCTGCTTTGTATCCTGCCCTTTATCAATTTGCTGGCCATTTCCTTTTCCAGCAAAACCGCTGTTTCCGCAAACGAGGTCACATTCTGGCCAGTGGAATTCAATACAGCAGCCTACAGTTTTATCGCGGGCAACAGCCAGTTTACCACCGCACTGTGGATTTCCATACAGCGGACGGTTTTAGGTGTGGTTGTAAATTTGCTGCTCATCATCTTGACCGCTTATCCACTTTCCAAAACAAAGCAGGATTTCCGGGCCCGCAATATTTTCTCTTGGTTTTTCGTGGTGACCATCTTGTTTAACGGCGGTTTGATCCCTACATACATGATGGTCAAGTGGACGGGGCTGATGGATACCCTTTGGGCATTGATTCTGCCCGGTGCGCTAAATGTGTTCAATATGCTGGTGGTTATGAACTATATGCGCAGCCTGCCCCACGAATTGGAGGAAGCGGCGTATATTGACGGCGCGGGTCATATTTCCACTCTGGTGCGAGTCATTTTACCCGTGTGTACTCCCACGTTGGCTACTGTGACGCTGTTTGCCTTTGTGTTCCATTGGAACAGCTGGCAGGACGGCATGATCTACATGAACACTACGGATCATTATCCCCTGCAAACTTATTTGCAAACCGTTGTGATCAACCCGGAGGCGTTTTTCCGCAACGCCACCAACATCAGCCAGGAATTGGCCAACTATCTGAATCTGGTAAACGCGCGTACCACCAATGCGGCCCAGATGTTCCTGGCCATGATCCCGGTGCTCTGCGTATATCCCTTCTTGCAGAAGTATTTCACCACCGGCTTGGTAATGGGCAGCGTAAAAGGCTGATTCCGCCGCCGGTACAGTCACCCTATTTCATTGTATTCTTTTGGAGGAGACATTCTTATGAAAAACGCTATCGACCCGAAAGGGTTTATTCAGATCAACATTGTAGTGGCCGATATTGAAAAGGCAGCCCAGAAATGGGCCGACCTGCTGAACATTCCCGTGCCGGAAATCCGGTTAAACCATTTGGAAGGCAACGAGGATTACAAATACCGGGGCAAGCCGGTTTCCTGCGATTTGAAGGTGTGTGCTTTCGAAATGCCTGGGTTTGTGGTAGAGCTGCATCAGCCCGCAGGGGGCGAAAGCTCTTTCCAGGAATTCCTGGATAAGCACGGAAACGGTGTGCACCATCTGGGATTCGAGGTGGGCGACCGCCGGGACGCCATCATTGGGGAGCTGGAAGAGGAAGGCTATACCATGCGCACAGTGGGCTATTATCCCGGTTCCAGCTGGACCATTGTGGACAGCGAAGACGATTTGGGTGTCAACCTGAACATTAAGCCAGTACGGTAACAAGGGATTCCCTCAAAAAAGAGACCTTTCCTTTCTGGGGAAAGGCTCTTTTTATAAGCGGGATAGGAATTGTCCCGGTGGTGGGAACCGGACCTGGAATAGTGGAAACAGAAAGGAACTTATACAAATCGTGGAGGGATCTGTATGAAAAAAGTCACTGTGGGAGTTTTGGGCTGCGGGTCCATCACACAGTTGCGGCATGGGCCGGAGTACGCGGCTCGGGAAGACGTGGAGATCGCCGGTTTTTATGACCCGGATTTTGAGAGGGCTGCCGCCACCGTTGAAAAATTTGGCGGGCGGGTGTACAGCTCGCCTGAAGAGATGCTCCATGATCCGGCTATTGATGCTGTCAGCATTTGCACCCCCAACACCACTCATGGAGAGTATACAATTCAGGCGTTGACCGGGGGAAAGCACACCTTGTGCGAGAAACCCATGGCCCAGTCATTGGAAGAAAGCCGGGCTATGCTAAAGGCCCAGAAAGATTCTGGGAAAATTCTCATGCCCGGGCATAACCAGCGGCTTGTGGCTTCCCATCGGAAAGCTAAGGAGCTTTTAGAGAAAGGGGCAATTGGCCGGCTGCTCTTTTTCCAATGCAATTTCAAGCATTCCGGCCCTGAAAATTGGAGTGTTACCAAGAACAATTCCACTTGGTTTTTTGACAAAAGTAAGGCCAAATTCGGTGTGTTCGGCGATCTGGGCGCTCACAAGATCGACTTGATCCGGTTTCTTACCGGTCAGGAGATCGAATCGGTTTTTGCCGAAACCATGACCCTGGATAAAAAATACCCTGACGGAAACCTGATCAGTCTGGAAGACAATGTGGTGTGCCTGTTCCAGATGAACCGGGGATTGCCGGGAATCATGCACTTTAGCTGGACCAACTATGGACAGGAGGATAACAGCAGTGTGATTTATGGCGATGAAGGGGTCATGAAGATCTTTGGGGACTATGCCGATGACATTGTGCTGGAAATGCGGGATCACACCACGGTAAAATATAAAGTGGGAGCTATCAGCACCAATGAGAATCAGCTGCGTTCCGGGGTGATTGACGAGTTTATCGACGCCATTCAAGAGGGCCGCACCCCCATTGTCACGGGAATCGACGGTCACAACACATTGGCGGTTATTGAGGCAGGTATGCGCTCGGCGGAAAAACAGCAGTGGGTCAAGGTAACCTACTGATGAGTCACTTATGAAAAGTGGAAATGGAAAAGGGCTCCGGAATCTCCGGGGCCCTTTTTTTGTTGCTCTTTATTTTTCCTGTTTGTTTTCCAAATACGTTTCTACCCGGAAGCGAGGACGGGCTTTGACTTCGCTGTAAATCTTGCCGATATAACCGCCCACAACGCCCAGGCAAAGCATCTGCAAGCCGCCCAGCAGCCAGATGGAACACACGATAGCAGTCCACCCGGACACGGCCCAGCCTGCAAAATAGGAGATCAAAGCGTAGAGCAGGCCGAAGATACTGAGAACGGAAATCAAGATCCCCAGGTTGGAGATCAGCTTCAGAGGTTTGACGCTGAAACTGGTGATGCCGTCCAGGGCAAAGGAAAGCATTTTCTTCAAGGGGTACTTGCTTTCCCCGGCGAACCGCTCGTGGCGGTCGTAATACACGTAATCGCTGCGGTAGCCGATCAGCGGCACAATGCCCCGCAGAAACAGGTTTACCTCTTTATATTCCGAAAGGGCTTCCAGAGCCCGTTTGCTCATCAGACGGTAGTCGGCGTGATTGAACACCACGTCCACGCCCAAGAGCTTCATCAGGGTGTAAAAGCCTTCCGCAGTGGTGCGCTTGAACCAGGTGTCCGTATCCCGTTTGTTCCGCACGCCGTACACCACGTCGCAGCCTTCCCGGTATTTGGTGACAAATTGATCCAGGGCGTCGATGTCGTCCTGCAAATCCGCGTCCATGCTCACAGCGGCGTCGCAGCGGGGCATTGCGGTCATCAGCCCGCAGAGCAGGGCGTTTTGGTGCCCCCGGTTATGGGCCAGCTTCACCCCTTCCACCCAAGAGTTTTCCCGGTTGTATTCCGAGATCAGCTCCCAGGTTTTATCCTTGCTGCCGTCGTCCACCAAGAGAATCCGGCTTTCCCCGCCAATCAGGGAGCGCTGCTTCATGGACTCCAGCTTTTCCGTGAGACGGCGGCAGGTTTCAGGAAGCACTGCCTCCTCGTTGTAGCAGGGAATGACAAAATACACGGTGGGTTCCATATAATTTCTCCTTTACGATGAATGCTCCGGGGCATTGTTTTCGGCCGATGGTGATTCTTCCGAAGTGGGGACTTCCGTGGAAGCCTCTGTGGCAGAGGCGGGGGAAGTCCCTTGGGGACCGGCCGGAGAACGGGTCTGGAAAGCCTCTTGGGCAGGTGGCTCCTCATGGGGCGGTTCTTCCGGCAGAGAGTCCGGCAGAGAGGAAGTTTCTTCCGGAGAATCCTCCGGCACGGCGGCTTCCCGGAAAAAGTGGGGAATCATGGCGCCGGGACGGCGGAAAGAAGTATGGCGGGATTTGGCGTACTGGGAGAATTTCCCGATCCGGAGCAGGCTGGCGCCCCGGACAGGAGCCCGCCGGACAGGGAACCGGTTCATCAGCATCAGGTAAGCTACCAGCAAGGCCAGGGACACCAGGGTGATGATAAACCCGGTGGTCAGGCCCGGAGTGTGGTAGGTGAATTCGATGGTGACGTCTTCCCCTTCCGGAACAGTGACCGCCATAAAGCCCACGTTGACTTTCTCAATCGCGGCAGGCTCGCCGTTGACCGTGGCGCTCCAGCCGTTCTCATAAGGCACGCTGAAGAAAATGATTTGCTGCCGGTCCGAATCCAGCTCGGCGGTAAATCCGGTATTGGTGTACTGGAAATTGGTACAGGAACGGGAAGCGCGGTCCTGGCAATCCAAAAGGTAGTTGTCCTCGTTAAAGGTACGCATATCCTGGGGCAGGTGCTCCAAGATCCCCTCGTACAGGGGTGCGCGGTCGTCCTCGATCACCACGGCGCGGAGCATGGCCAGCTCCCGGTCTCCAATGGCGTTTTCGCTGCCTTCGCTCAGGGCGTTGTACTCGCTGCGGGTGATGTAGTAATCGTAGGAGAAGCCCATGGGGATATAGTACAGGTTTTCCCAAATGTCAAACCCGTTGGAGTTGCCGTAATAGGCGAAACCGGGCATGGACGGGTTGGAAGAATCCTTTCCGGCAAAGTATTGGTCATCATGATCGTCGTCAAACAGCCAGTGGACGCTTAACAGCCCCCGAATGGCATAATGGTCGGTGGTGGGGCGGGAAGCCACGTCCCTGGGAACGCCGATGGAATCGTAAAACTCCATGATGGAGCCCGGTACCACGCTGTGGAATGCCTGGATTGAGGGGATTTCCCAGAACATGGCGGCGTTGTCCAAGGACTCGTAAAAGTCGGACCGGCATTCCTGCAAGTCGGGCAAATCCACATTCTTTCCGCCGTTGAGGGAATAGGGGATCAGATGGTCCCAGGTGTATTCCGACTGGGTCTTGCCCAGGGCGATGAAGAAAATGGAATAAAACACCGAAATGATGGAAACCGCCACCAAGGTGGAGCGGTAAAACACTTTCTTGTTCTTGCGGCAGAAGCAGAACAAGTAGACCACTGCTCCCAGGGAAACCAGGGAAATGGCCACATAACTCCAAAAACGGGTGGGGTAATCTTCCAAGCCAAAGGAGACGGTCTTCACTCCGTCCACGGTTTCCGAAACCGGCATGAATCCGATGACCAGGGCGATGGCCACTGTGATGACAGTGGTCCAGGTGATGGAGCGCTTCCAGTCGATCCGGTCGTTTTCCAGCGCCAACACGGTGGCCATGGCCATCATCAGGGTGAGCATATAATACCACCGGGCGTAAAAGGCGCTGTTCATCATCTGGAATGCGGAATTGAGGAAGGGCACCAGTGCCATGAGGAACAAAATCCAGATGAATTTTTTCAGCCAGTGTTTCCGGCGCATTTGCAGCCAGCCGATCACCCCGGTCATGCCGAACAGAGGCAGCCAGGCTCCCAAGGACGCCCATTTGGAACCGGAATCCGGCGTGAAATTGGGCCGGGCAGGAAGGTCCGGGGGGAAGAAGAAGCAGGTGAGAATGTGCAGATACCGCTGCACCTGGTTGTACAGTACAGCGTTCCAGCCGTTGATGTATTCGGATGTGCGGTAGTTTTGCAGCACGGTCAGCACAGAGGGTACCAGCAGCGTGCAGGACAGGCCCACTCCCAACAGGGCTTCCAGGGCCAGCAGCAGGAAATCCTTGAAGGAGATCCGCCAGCTTTTGCAGATCAGCCGCAGGAAAAAGTAGATGAGGGTGAAGGTGACTTGTCCCACGAAAAAGTAATAGTTGACCACGCAGCAGGCGCACACCGCCAAAGCAAACAGGCCGCGGCGGCGGGTAGCCATGTATTCGTCCAGGGCCGCCAGCAGCAGGGGGAAGAACACGATGGCTTCATGGAAATGGTTGAAGAAAATATTGTAGACGGAAAAACCGGAAAAAGCATACAGCACCCCGGCGATCAGGGCGGAATCCCGGTTTTTGGTGTAGCGGTGAATGTAAACATACCCGGTCAGGGTGGCGCAGGCGAATTTCAAAATCAGCAGCGGCCCCATCAGGTATTGCACCCATTCCGACGGGAAGGGAATGGTCAGCCAGAAGAAAGGGCTGCCCAATAGGTAAAAGCTGTAGGAGCCGATGAAATTCACGCCCAGGTCGGTGCGGTAGTTCCAGCCCAGATTCCCGGAGCGCACCGCGTCGTGCGCCAGACGGTAGAAGGGCACCTGCTGCACGTTGAAATCACCATAAAACAGGAAACGGCCCCCGTCTACCACCATGAAGGGGATAAATACGAGAAAGGAGAGCCCCAGGCCCAGTAAAAAAGCCTTGAGGAAATAGTTGTCCCGGAAGCTCTTCTTCTTTTCTTCTTTGACAGATCCCATAAAAGAGCGTACCTCCTGGAAAATGATAGGAAAGGGCGGGGCAACCGCCCGCCCAGAAATTCCCTGTCTTTGGGGACATTATAGCACAGATTTCCAAGGGGTAAAAGCCTTTTTTGGCGTTTCTGGCGGCAGGCGGGGAAATGGCGGGAAAAAGATTTCAATTTTGTAACAAAAAGGGTCAAAAGTATTGTATAATAGAGACGCGCCGGAAACCGGGCGCCAAGAATCCTAGGAAATGGTGGGAACGGAATGTATCCATTTTTTGCCATGCTTTCCCGCATGAAATACATCAACCGCTGGGGGCTGATGCACAATACCCGCAGCGAGAATATTTGCGAACACAGCTTAGAGGTGGCGTTGCTGGCCCACGCCCTGGCCACCATTGGCAACAAGCAGTTCGGCAAAAGCTATGACCCGGAACGGGCGGCCATGCTGGCGGTGCTTCACGACGCCTCGGAAATCATCACCGGGGATATGCCCACCCCCATCAAGTACCACTCGGAAGAAATCCGCAAGGCCTACGCCGAGGTGGAAGGCATGGCGGTGGAGCATCTGGTGTCCATGCTGCCCGAGGGATTGCGGGACGAGTACCGGACCATTATGACCATGAGCGGGGAACGGGATGAGGAGCTGAAGCCTTTGGTGAAAGCCGCGGACCGGATCTCGGCGGTGATCAAGTGTATTGAAGAGCGGAAAAGCGGCAACCGGGATTTTTCCAAAGCGGAGCAGACCATCACCCAGGCGATCCGGGAGATGAAGCTGCCGGAAGCAGATTATTTCATGAAGGAGTTCCTGCCGTCTTATGGCCTGACCATCGAGGAACAGGACTACACCCGGGAAGCTGGGTTAAAATTTTCGGAATCGTCACAAATGGTGTTTTCAAAAGTATTAAAATAAATAAGGAAGAAGATCACGGAGCGCCCAGGTGAAAATTTCTTCTGGGGGCTTTTGCCCTGCGTGTGTTTCCGCAGGGGATTCACTCTGTTTTGAAAAGGAATACTCTATGAAGATCGGCAATTTAACCATTACCGGCCGGGCGGCGTTGGCCCCCATGGCCGGAGTCACGGACGCTGCCTACCGCCGGTTGTGCGCGGATTTCGGGGCCGCTTATACGGTCACGGAAATGGTCAGCGCCCGGGCAATCCAATACAATTATCAGAAAACCGCCCAGCTGGCGGACACTTCCCAGGACCAGCACCCTGTATTTCTCCAGCTGTTTGGCAGCGACCCCTTTGATTTTGGCCTGGCCGCCAAAAAGGCGGAAGCCTTCCACCCGGACGGCCTGGATATCAACATGGGATGTCCGGTGCCGAAAGTGGCGGGCAACGGGGCGGGGAGCGCCTTGATGAAGGACCCTGCCCGCTGCGCTGCCATTGTGGCGGCGGTGAAACGGAATACCAGCCTGCCTGTCACCGTGAAAATCCGGGCCGGCTGGGACCAGGAGCATATCAACGCAGTAGAGGTGGCCAAAGCTTGCGAGGAAGCCGGGGCTGCCGCCGTGTGCGTCCATGGGCGGACCCGGAACCAAATGTATATGGGTCACGCAGATTGGGACGTGATCGGAAACGTGAAACAGGCCGTCAGCGTGCCGGTGATCGGCAACGGCGATGTGGTGGACGCCCAGTCCGCCTGCAAGCTGCTGGACCACACCGGATGTGACATGGTTATGGTGGGCCGGGGGGCTTTGGGGAATCCCTGGATTTTCCGGCAGATCAACGCGTATCTCACGGATTCCTGCACCATTCTTCCCGGGCCGGGCATCGCCGAGCGGATCTTGGTCATCAAGCGGCATATGGACGCTTTGTGCCAGTTAAAGGGCGAGGGCCGAGCCATGCGGGAAGCCCGGAAACATGTGGGGTGGTATCTTCACGGGATCCGGGGAGCGGCTCAGTTCCGCCGCCGGGCGGGGGAATTGTCCACGCTGGAAGACCTGGATCTGCTTCTGCGGGATGTGTACGCCGCGGCTCAGGGGGAAGAATAAGGGGAACGGCTGAATTATGGAAAAGGAGCGCCAACCTATGAAACTCTTAGTATTGGACGGAAACAGCATTTTGAACCGGGCGTTTTACGGGATCAAGCTGCTTTCCACCAAATCGGGGGAATATACCAACGGCATCTACGGTTTTCTCACCATGCTGAAAAAACTGCTGGACGAAACAAGCCCGGACGGGGTAGCCATTGCCTTTGACCGGAAGGCTCCCACCTTCCGCCACAAGGCCTACGCGGGATACAAATCCAACCGGAAGGGCATGCCCCAGGAGCTGGCCCAGCAGCTGCCTGTTTTGCAGGAGCTGTTGACGGACCTGGGGTACAAAATCGTTTCCTGCGAGGGCTGGGAAGCGGACGATATTCTGGGGACGCTGGCGGGGGCCTGCGAGAAAGAGGAATCCACCTGCCTGATCGCCACCGGTGACCGGGACAGCTTGCAGCTGGTTTCCCCCCAGACCACCGTCCGGCTGGCCACCACCAAATTTGGCCAGCCCCAGGTGACCGTGTACGACATGGAGAAGCTGCGGGAAGAATATGGGGTAACGCCCCAGCAGATGATCGACCTGAAGGCCATTCAAGGGGATTCCTCGGACTGTATCCCAGGCGTGGCGGGGATCGGCCCCAAGGGCGCCGGGGAGTTGATCCAGAAATTCGGCAGCGTCCAGTATATTTACGACCACCTGGAAGAGCTGGACATCAAGCCCGCCATGAAGGCCAAGCTGGAAAAATCCAAGGACAACGCCTTTTTAAGCTACGACTTGGGGACGATCCGCCGGGACGCTCCCATTGACACCCAGCTTTCCCACTACGTGAAAGGGGAAGGAGACCCTCAAAAGGCCGCCGGCACCATGGTGAAGCTGGAGCTTTTCTCCCTGCTGGAGAAATTCGGGCTGTCTGGCAACCAGCCGGCCCAGGAAGACACTCCCGCCGGGAAACGGCCCCCGGTGCGGGAATATGAGGACGGCGCTCCCTTGCTGCCCCAGCTGGAAGACAAGGGAGAGGCCTATTTCTACGCCCATTGGGAAAAAGGAGAGCTTCTGAGCCTGGTGTTTTCCCATGGGGGAGAGCTTCACCGGGTAAAGCCGGACGATGCCTTCCTGCGGGCGTTTTTCAAGAATGACCGGATCAAAAAGTACACCCACGACGGAAAGCCTTTGCAGCGAAAAGCTCTTTCCCTGGGATGCAAAATGGAGAACGTGCAGATGGACACGGCGCTGGCCGGCTATCTGCTGAACCCTTCCGCTTCCGGGTATGGGGTGGACCGGCTGGCGGCGGAATACGGCGTGCTGATGCCGGATTTCCCGGATCCGGAATTGAACGCCGGGGCGGCCATGCCCGGGCTTTCAGCGGCTTTGGCCAAGGCCATTGGGGAAAACGGCCAGCAGGAGCTGCTTTCCAGCATTGAGATCCCTCTTTCCTTTGTGCTGGCCCAGATGGAGCACATCGGCTTTTATGTGGATAAGGACAGTATCCGAGCCTACGGGGAAGAGCTGGAAACCCAGGTCCAGGCTCTCCATGACTCCATCATTGAACAGGTGGGGTACGAGTTCAACATCAATTCCCCCAAGCAGCTGGGAGAGGCGTTGTTTGGCAAGCTGGGGCTGCCCCACGGAAAGAAAACAAAGAGCGGCTGGTCCACCAACGCGGATGTGTTGGAAGAAGTGCGGTATCTGCACCCGGTGGTGGACGAGGTACTGCGCTACCGCACGGTGGCCAAGCTGAAATCCACCTATTGCGACGGGCTGCTGAAAGTGATCGGGCCGGACGGCAGGATCCATTCCAGTTTTAACCAGACGGAAACCCGTACTGGGCGGATCTCCAGCACCGAGCCCAACCTGCAAAACATTCCTGTGCGCACGCCCATTGGCCGGGAGCTGCGGAAGTTCTTTGCCGGGTCGGACGGGAACCTGCTGGTGGACGCGGACTATTCCCAGATCGAGCTGCGGGTGCTGGCCCATGTGGCGGAGGATAAGGCCATGCAGGAGGACTTTCTGGAAGGCCGGGATATTCACTCTTCCACAGCGGCCAGAGTGTTCAATATCCCCCAGGAGCTGGTCACCAGCGAGATGCGCTCCAAAGCCAAAGCGGTGAATTTCGGCATCGTCTACGGGATCGGGGCGTTTTCCCTGTCCAAGGATATTGGGGTGTCCCGGAAAGAGGCCGACGAGTATATCAAAGAGTACCTGCGGAATTACTCCGGGGTAGACGCTTATATGAAGCGCGTGGTGGAAGAGGCCAAGGAAAAGGGCTATGTGGAAACCCTGTTCGGCCGGCGGCGGTATCTGCCGGAGCTGAAAAGCGGCAACTTCAACATGCGGGCTTTCGGGGAACGGGTGGCCCGGAATATGCCCATTCAGGGCACGGCGGCGGACATTATCAAAATCGCCATGATCCGGGTCAGCGACCGGCTGGAGCGGGAAGGGCTGAAAGGCCGGCTGATTCTCCAGGTCCACGATGAACTGATCGTGGAATGCCCTCAGGAAGAGCAGGAGCAGGTGAAAGAAATCCTCACCCAGGAGATGGAAGGGGCCGTCAATCTGTCGGTTCCCATGGTGGCGGAAGCGGGCTCCGGCCACACCTGGTACGACGCGAAAGGCTGAGTCATGGAAGAGCTTTTGTTTTGCTGCCCGTTTTGCGGCGGAGCTTTGTCCCGCCAGGAACATCGGGCGGTGTGCGGTCAGGGCCACAGCTTTGACGTGGCCCGGCAGGGGTATGTGCATCTGCTGCCCGTAAATAAGATGCACTCCAAACTGCCGGGGGACAGCCGGGAGATGGTGGACAGCCGCCGCCGGTTTTTGGAGGCGGGCTATTACGCCCCCTTCCGGGAAGAGTTGTGCCGTTTGGCAAAGCAGTGTGCCGCCGCTTTGGGAAGCCCCCAGGGAGAGAGGCTTTCCCTGTGCGACGCAGGCTGCGGAGAGGGGTATTATACCGCCGGGCTGGAAAAAGCTCTGCCCCAGGCAGCCCTGTGCGGGTTTGACATTTCCAAGCTGGCGGTAAAGGCCGCAGCAGGGAAATACAAGGGGATTCAATGGGCGGTGGCCAGCAGTTTCGCTATACCCTTGGCGGGGGAAAGCGTCCATCTGCTCACCGACGTGTTTTCCCCGTTGGCGGTGGAGGAGTTTGCCAGGGTGCTCAAGCCGGGCGGGTATTTCATTTACGCTGTACCCGGGGAGCGCCACCTGTATGGCTTGAAGGAAATCTTGTACCAAGAGCCCTATGAGAATCCCCATCGGGAAACAGAGTATCCGGGCTTCCGGTTTGTGGAGCGGACAGCTGTGGGGAAGGAGATCTGGATTCCGGACGGGGAAACGGCCATGGATTTGTTTGCCATGACCCCTTACTATTGGAAAACCGGTGTGGAAGGGGGAAAGCGGCTGCGGGAAACCAAGGGGTTTTCCACGGAAATCGCTTTTGACTTCCTGGTGTATGAAAAACAATAAGGCTGGGCGGAAAGCCCAGATGGTGTTATAGAAAGGAATGGACAACGTGAAAATTTTATTTGTCTGTACGGGGAATACCTGCCGCAGCCCGATGGCGGAGGGGATCTTCCGGAAAATGATGCAGGAGCGTGACATGGAGGATAAGGTGCTCTGCCAAAGCGCCGGGCTTTCGGCAGTGGAGGGAGCGCCGGTTTCGGAAAACGCGGTGATCGCCTGCCGGGAAATCGGCGTGGATATTTCCCAGCATACCGCACGGCGGATCACCGGCGAGGAGCTGCCAGTGTGGGATTTATACTTTCCCATGTCCAAGACCCATGGCTATATCCTGGCCCAGGCGGGAGTCCCCCAGACAAAAATCTACATACCCAAGTATATCGCGGACCCTTATGGCCAAGAACTGGATGTGTACCGGGAGTGCAGGGATAAGCTGGCCAGCCAGTTGGAAATCTTTTACAACGATTTTGTCACCCGGCTGCTGGTGTTTGAGAATCCCGCCCGTCCGCCCTTCCAGCAGGGGGAAATCCGTCCCCAGCCCTGAGCGTCTGGAAACGCGCCTGGAGCCTGAGGGGAATAGCGTTGGAACCGTACCGGAAAAAGGGCGGTTCTGACGCTTTTTTTCTGGGAACCGGCCCAGGGGAAAATCGAGGAAAAAAGTCCGGTTTGCAGCGAAAATGGGGGGAGCGGAGGAGAAAATTGGCGGTCAAGCTTGAGTTTTGCGGCCTTGGAGTTTATAATAGCCTTGTTGTGTGATTGCTGTGTGGCAAGGAAAGGAAACGAGAAAGAACGTATGAAATTGATCAAGATGCAAAAGGAGCATTGCGGGATTCTGGCGGAGCTGGAGAAGCTCTGCTTTTCCCACCCCTGGAGCCAAAAGTCCCTGGAGGACGAAACCCAGAACCCTTACGCCTATTTCATCACGGCGGTTGACGAGGAAAAGGTGCTGGGATATGGGGGGATGCACTGTTCCCATCACGAATGCTACATCGACAACATCGCGGTGTTCGGACATCACCGGAAAAAAGGGGTGGGCAGCGCCATTGTGCGGGAGCTCATGCAGGAGGCCCAGCGCCGGGGGGCGGAATTCATCTCCCTGGAAGTGCGCCCGTCCAACCGGATTGCGGTGCGTCTGTACACAGGCCTGGGGTTTGTGGAGGAAGGCCGGCGCCGGAATTTCTACACCGATCCCACTGAGGACGCGTTGATTCTCACCCATCGCTTTGGGAAGGAGGCCAAGTCGTGATTCTGCTGGGCATTGAAAGCTCTTGCGATGAGACTGCCGCCGCTTTGGTGGAGGACGGCAGGAAGATTCTTTCCTCTGTGGTGGCTTCCCAGGTGGAAGAGCACAAGATCTATGGCGGTGTGGTGCCGGAGATCGCTTCCCGGCGCCACAGTGAGGCCATTGTGGGCGTGGTGAAGGAAGCTCTGGAGCAAGGGGGCAAAACACTGTCGGAAATCGACGGTATCGCGGTCACCTATGCCCCAGGCTTGATCGGAGCCCTGCTGGTAGGGGTGAATTTCGCCAAGGGGTTGTCCCTGTCCACGGGCCTGCCCTTGATTCCTGTGCACCATCTCCGGGGGCATATCGCTTCCAACTATTTGAGCAATCCCGATTTGCGTCCGCCCTTTTTGTGTTTGGTGGTGTCGGGAGGGCATTCCCACATTGTGTGGGTGGAGGATTACACCCGGCTGAAGATCCTGGGGCGCACCCGGGACGACGCCGCCGGGGAAGCCTTTGACAAAGCCGCCCGGGCCATGGGGATTCCCTACCCCGGCGGTGTGGAAATGGACCGGATCGCTGAGGAAGGGGACGACAGCGCCTACAAGCTGCCCCATCCCCGGGTGGAAGGAGCCCCGCTGGATTTCAGCTTTTCCGGGCTGAAAACCGCCGTGCTGAACTTGCTCAACAACGCCAAGCAAAAAGGGCAGGATGTGAGTATTCCGGATCTGTGCGCTTCCTACCGGAAAGCTGTGGTGGGGTGCCTGACGGAGAATTTCTTCCGGGCAGCCCAGGAGACGGGAGCACGTACTCTGGCGGCGGCGGGAGGGGTTTCCGCCAACCGGCTGCTGCGCCGGGAATTGGAAAAGATGGCGAAAGCCCGGGGGCTTACCCTGTATCTGCCGGAAAAATCCCTGTGCGGGGATAACGCTGCTATGATCGCTTCCCAGGGATATTATGAATATTTGGCTGGGAATACGGCGGGCATGGATCTGAATGCCTGCGCTCAGCGGTCTATCGAGTGAGAAAGGTTGGTTTGATGATTCGTAAAGTGGGATGGATACTGTGTGGACTGATGGTAACGCTGGCGCTCACCGCTTGCGGCGCTCCGGGGCAGGGGGGATCTTCTTCCCCTGTGGAAAGCCAGGCGGCCCCGAGCGTTTCCCCGGTGGAAAGCTCCCAGCCGGAGCAAGAGCCGGAATCCAGCGTGGCGGCCAGATCCTCGGTGGAAAGCCAGGAGGGGGAAGTGGAAAGCAGCCAGGAAGCCCTGGTACTGGTCCAGGAAGATTCCGGGGCGGAAGCGGGATACGAGCCTACGTTTACCTTGGCCGAAGATGGGACATTTGAGCTGTTTGTGTCTTTTTACGACGGTACGGCCACCATCACAGGTACCTACACGGAGCAGGGGGGCAGCTACCTGCTGACACCTCACGAGAGTACCGCCCAGGGAGCCATGGGCAGCGATGTGGGGGAAATGACCCTGACCCCGGAAGGAGAGGGCTATGTCTATTCCGGCGGCCAGCTGGGGGTCATATTTGATGGGGCAGTGTTCATGCCGTCCCAGGGATAAGGAAGTGGTAGCATGCTGAGCGGTGGAGAGATCATGGTGAAGTGCCTGGAAGCCGAAGGGGTGGAACTTCTGTTTGGCTATCCAGGCGCTGCCATTTGCCCATTTTACGATGCCCTGTACGGGTCGCCTATTCGCCATGTGCTGGTGCGTTCGGAGCAGAACGCCGCCCACATGGCCAGCGGTTATGCCCGGGCGTCGGGAAAGCCTGGGGTATGTGTGGCCACCTCAGGCCCTGGGGCCACCAACCTGATTACCGGCATCGCCACCGCCTATATGGATTCCATTCCCATAGTGGCCATTACAGGCCAGGTGAATTTGGAACAGTTGGGAAGGGACGTGTTTCAGGAAGCGGATATTACCGGCGCTTGCGAGTCTTTCACCAAGCACAGTTATCTGGTGAAATCGGCAGAGGAGCTGCCCCGGATTTTCAAGGAAGCCTTCCACATCGCTTCCACAGGACGTCCAGGACCGGTGCTCATCGACGTGCCAGAGGACGTCCAAGAGGCCATGGTGGAGTCTTTCCAATATCCGGAAAAAGCGGATATCCCCGGATATAAGCCGAAAACCACAGGCCACCCCATGCAGGTCAAGCGGGCGCTGGAGGCGATCCGCCAGTCCAAACGGCCGGTGATCTGCTGTGGTGGGGGAGTGGTGCTGGCGGGAGCCCGGGAAGAAATGACCGCCTTTGCAGAAAAAAGCGGAATTCCCATTGTGTCCACCATGATGGGCATTGGGGTGATGCCCATGGGAAGCCCGGTGTATCTGGGCATGATCGGGAAATTTGGCAGGAGCTATGCCAACCGGGCCATCGGCGAAGCGGATTTGATCGTGCTGTGCGGGGCCCGGGTAGGCGACCGGGCCATCGCTCTGCCCAACCAGATCGCCGAGCAGGCAAAGATCATTCACATCGATATCGACCCGGCGGAAATCGGGAAAAATATGCGGGTGGACGTGCCTATTGTGGGAGACGTGAAAACCGTGCTGGCAGCCCTGGCAGAAAAAGTGGAGCCTGTGGACTGTCAGGAGTGGGTGAAACGGGTGCTCCGGTACAAACGGGAGTTTATTCCCCGTGGGGAAGACCGGGAAGATTTTGTGGAGCCACGCTCCTTTATCCGGGCCCTGTCCACCATGATGGAAGAAGACGCTATTCTCACCGCCGATCCGGGCCAGGGACAGATCTGGGCGGCCATCAATTTTACCCAGCGGGAAGGAAGGTTCCTGACCAGCGGAGGGCTGGGAACCATGGGCTACGCTCTTCCCGCAGCCCTGGGGGCTAAATTGGCCAAGCCCCGGCGGCAGGTGCTGGCGGTGTGCGGGGACGGGGCCTTCCAGATGAGCCTGTGCGAATTGGCCACGGTGGTGGCGTCCCACGCCCCCCTGAAAATCGTGGTGTTTGACAACCGCCGTCTGGGTATGGTGCGGGAGTACCAGAACAACCGGTATTCCCGCCGGCATATTGGCACCCACATGGACGGCAATCCGGATTTTGTGGCTTTGTGCAGGGCCTACGGCATTCCTTCGGCCCTGGCGGAGAATAACCGGCAGGCGGAAGAACTGGCCTGGGAAATGCTCAACGCCCCCACTCCCTATGTGCTGGTGTGCCGGGTGGATCCGGAAACCCCCTCGGTGTGAAAGGAAGGGACTCTGATGAAATACACCTTATCTGTGCTGGTGGAGAACCAGCCCGGCGTGCTCTCCAAAGTGGTGAGCCTGTTTGCCCGGCGGGGGTACAACATCGACAGTTTGGCGGTGGGAACCACAGAGGATCCCACCATGTCCCGTATGACCATTGTGGGCCAGGGGGACGACCACATTCTGGAGCAGGTGGAAAAGCAGCTGAACAAGGTGATCCCGGTGATCAAAGTGCGTTCCTTAGGACAGGACGCCACCACTGCCGAGCTGCTGTTGATCAAAGTCGCCTGCGATCCTGAGATCCTGGGGAAGATCAACCAGGTGGCAGCCTTGATGCAGGCTCAAGTGGTGGACGTGTCCAAGACCACGGTGACCCTGCGATATGCGGGGGAGCATGAAAAGTGCGAGACTCTCTGTGATCTGCTGCGGCCCTACGGCATTCGGGAAATTGCCCGGACCGGCGTGATTGCTTTGGAAAAAGGATAAAAAGCAGGCCGGGGAATTAGTTCCTGGTTAGGAATGGAAAACTCTTCAAATCATATAAAAATTCCCGGCTTCTCATTGGGAAGCCGGGAGTTTTTTTACGCTCAGCTATTTTGGGTGGAATCCCCAGGCAGGGGGGAACTCTCTTCCTCATCATCTTCTTCCGGAAGAGGGAAAGGCGGGTCTTTGGGATCGATTTGCTTGTTCCGCAGCCGGACCCGCACGGAAGTGCGCAGCAGCCGGTAAAAGACAGCAGTAATGGGGGTGCCAAACAGGATTCCAGGCACTCCCAGGGCACCGCCCCAGAACACCACGGCGAATAAAGTCCACACCGGGGGAAGTCCAATCGAGGAGCCCACCACCCGGGGATAGATCAGGTTGCCTTCCACCTGTTGCAGGATCAGCAGGAAAATCAGGAAAATCAGAGCGTCAATGGGATGAACCAGCAGCAGGATAATCACCCCTACTACGGCTCCGATATAAGCGCCCAAAATGGGGATCAAAGCGCCCAAGGCCACCACCGAGGAGATCAGCAGGGCATAGTCCAATTGGAGAATGCTCATACCCACATAGCACAAAGAGCCCAAAATGACGCATTCGATCAGCTGGCCCCGGATAAAGTTGAAGAATACCCGGTTGGTCAGGGAGCCGATCCGCCCAACCTTTTGGGCAGTGGATTTGGGCAGGAAGGCCAGCATGGTGGATTTTACTCCCCGCAACAGCTTTTCCTTGTTGGTGAGCATGTATACGGAGAAGATAAAGCCCATAACCGCGGCGAACACCCCGGAAGCCACGTTGATGGTAACTCCCACCAGAGAGGAAAGAAAATCGGTGGTCACTGTGGCCACGTTGGAGAGCAGGGAAGACCAGCTGAAATTCTTGAGGGATTCCTGGATAAAGGTCAGGTCGTTTTCGGCGGCAAACTGATTGAGCCAATTTATGGCGTTGTTGTAGTAGACCGGCACGTTATCCTGGGCGGTTTCCGCCAATACCCCCATGGACTCGATCAATCCGGGAATGATGAATGCCACAATCAGCAGGATCACCAGCGCCACCACCAGGTAGGCAAAGGTCACTGCCAAAGGCCGCTTGGCCCGGAGCCACCATTTAGAGCGGCATTTTTGGAAAGGCTTGAAGACAACATCTTCAAAAAAGTGGACAAACACGTTGAGAATATAGGCCAGGATAATGCCGTAAAATACGGGGGCTACCGTGGAAAACCCTGTACAGATAGCGCCCCATACCTGGTCGAACTTCATCAAAATCAGTATCAGCACCGCCGCGAACACCAACAAAATCATTCCGTTTCGCAGCACTTGCTTTTCGTCCCGCAGACGTATGCCAAACTCCCGCAAACGCATGGCATTTTCCCCCTTCATCGATTGTGAAACCAGTGGTCAATAGACCGCCAGACCCCAGATTCCATCAGGTTTTGATCTGGAACACGTTGTGGCATTTTTGGCAGGTCACCTGAATTTTGCCTTTTCCTCTGGGCGCCCGCAGACGCTGTTTGCACTGGGGACAGTGGAAATACTTGTAGGTGTTCCGGTCACGGAACCGGGTATGCTGGAATTTGAGCCAGTTCTCCACAGGAGTCCAGAACCGGAGAAAAGCGTAGTATTCCTGCTGACGGGCGGCATAATTC